>DYNS01000146.1 GCA_020720965.1 Anaerolinea sp.
CAACGCTAAAGAGCGAGGCGAGCAGAGCCAGTTCCAGCGGGGTAAAAATGCTTTGAGAATCCCACCACAGGCGCAGAGCGCCGCCAATGAAACCCAACGCGGCGGCGGCGATTGGTCCAAGCAAGCCGCCCGCCAACATCCAGGGCAGAGAGCCGAGTAACATCAGCGCCGGTCCGCGTGGCTCTTGGACAGCATTGGGCAGAGGCAGGGCAGACCCAGCCGGAAGGCGCAGCCCCAACAAAAGGGTTACGGCGGCTTGAAAGAGCAGTAAACCCAAAAACATGCCAATGGCGGAACGGTTGGATAAAGGAACCTGATACGAAACCGTTTGGCGTAAGAGCAAAAAGAGCAGGGTAAAAAAGACAAGCCAAGCCGCCACCCCCTCCAAAGTGGGGGTGAGCAGTACAGGGTAAGCATCGGGGAGCCAGAGGATAATTTCCATAACCGTAGATGTGCAAGATTCAGACCAGCACGAGGTGATTATAGCATGAGCAACCCGCAAAAACACCTACCCGCAAGCCAGCCCAACAGGAGGTTCTTCGGACAGGGGAAACCACCAAAATGATACAATTGCAAACATGGGCATTTTATACTTGGTCGCTACGCCAATTGGCAATTTGGAAGATTTCTCGCCTCGCGCCGTGCGGATTTTGCGCGAGGCGAGCCTGATTGCCGCCGAGGATACCCGTCACACCCGCGCCTTGCTCAGTCATTTTGACATTCACACCCCCCTCACCAGTTATTTTGAGCATAACAAGCTCACCAAACTGGAGAAAATTTTGGGGGCGCTGGCGGCGGGGGATGTGGCGTTGGTTTCGGATGCGGGAACCCCGGCGGTGAATGACCCCGGCTACGAGTTGGTTCGGGCAGCGGTGAATGCCGGGTTTCGGGTTAGCCCCATCCCTGGCGCTTCTGCGCCCATTGCGGCTTTCTCGGCTTCCGGGATTGGGGGCGAGGGGTTTGTGTATTTGGGCTACTTACCCCGAAAAAGCGGAGAGCGAATCGCCGCCCTGCAAAAAGCCGCCGCCCTGCCCTACCCGCTCATTTTTTTTGAAACCCCGCACCGGCTGGTGGATGCACTGAATGACATGCTCGTCACCCTGGGTGACCGCCCCCTTACCGCCGCGAGGGAAATGACCAAACTGCACGAGGAATTTGTGCGCGGAACGATTCGGCAGGTGTTGGCTCATTTTACGGAACAAGAGCCCAGGGGGGAGTTTGTTCTGGTTGTGGGTGCAAAAGCCCCCGAAACGGAACAACGCTGGGACGAGGAAGTGCTACGGGAATCCATTCAAAAAGAAAAAGAACAGGGCAAAAAAGCCAAAGAAATTGCCCAGGAACTTGCCGCGCAGAGCGGATGGTCTAAAAAAGAAGTTTACGCCCTGGTTGTGGAAGGAAACTAAGCCTTGAAGAGTGATTTTTGGTCTGGGGCGCGGGCTGCCGCGCCTATTTTGTTGGGGGTTGTGCCTTTTGCCACCATTGCGGGGATGGCGGGGGTGAGCGTGGGGCTTACACCCCTCGAGTCGGTCGGGATGTCTGTCATCGTCTTTGCGGGGGCTTCGCAGTTGGCGGTCTTTCAATTAATGAGCGCCCAAAGTCCTTGGCTGATTATGGTTCTCACCGCCTGGGTGATAAACCTGCGCTTTAGCATGTATAGCGCCGCCCTCGCCCCGCACCTGCAACACCTGCCCGCCTGGAAGAAAGCCCCCCTGGCTTACATGCTCTCCGACCAGGCATTCGGCATTAGCCTTAGCCGTTTTGCCGTTCAGGAGCCAAAATCGCCGCATTGGTTTTACTTTGGCGCGGCGCTGGCAGTCTGGACAACCTGGCAACTCAGCGCAACCGCCGGGGCGCTGCTGGGCAGCCAAATTGACCCGCGCTGGGGCTTCGACTTTGCCTTTCCGCTGAGTTTTATGGCGCTGCTGTTTGGGGCTTTACGCAACAAGCCCACCGTCCTCGCCGCCCTCACCGGCGGGCTTACGGCAGTTGCCGCCAAAAGCCTGCCCTACAACCTGGGCTTGCCCCTCGCCATCAGCGCCGGAATTGCCGCCGGGCTATGGGCAGAGAGCCTTTTGCGCCGCAAGGAGGCACAATGAACCCCTGGCTTTTGTTTGCCTTGCTTGCCCTGGGCACCTTTGGGCTAAGATTTTCCTTCATCTACCTTTCTGGCAAAATAGAAATGCCCACCGCCCTGCAAAACGCCTTGCAATACATTCCGGCGGCGGCATTGGCGGCGCTGGTCTTTCCCGCCTTGCTTGCCCCCAACGGGAACGTGGATTTCTCCCCTCAAAACCTGCGCCTGCTGGCAGGGCTGGGCGGCGCTCTCGCCGCCTGGAAAACCAAAAACGTCCTCTGGACACTCATCACCGGGATGGTTCTTCTTTGGGGGTTGCAGTGGTTGCTCGGTTAAGCGCCTGGGCTTTGCTCGCCCTGGGCGCGGCATTGCGCTTGCGTCAATACCTTGTGCCGCGTTCCCTGTGGTTAGATGAAGCCATGCTGGCGCTCAACATTCGGCAGCGCGGCATGGCAGAACTTTTTTTGCCGTTGGATTACGAACAGGGCGCGCCGCTGGGGTTTTTACTGCTGACCAAAAGCATTACCCTTACCCTGGGCATGAGCGAACTGCGCCTGCGCCTGCTCCCGTTTTTGGCGGCGCTCGCCTCGCTGATTCTTTTTTGGCTGCTCTCGCGGCGGGTTCTTAAGACCCCGGCAATGCTCACCGCCCTGGCATGGTTTGCCCTGCACCCCGGTCTCATTCAATACGCCGCCGAGTTTAAGCAATACAGCACAGACGTATTCTTCACCCTGCTGCTGCTGTGGCTGGCACAAAACGCGGCGCAAACCCGCAGGCACGCCGCCCTCGCCGGGACGGGGATGCTTGCGGTGTGGTTTTCGCACCCTGCCATTTTTGTCCTGGCGGCAATGGGGGTAAGCCTATGGCTGCATTACAAAAAAATTCCGGCATCGCTCTTTTTTGCGGGGGCAGGCTGGCTGATAAGTTTTGGGGCTTTCTACTTTCTCAGCCTAAGCAGTCTCGCCGCCAACCAACCCCTGCAAGACTTTTGGCAGGAGTACTTCCCCGCCTCGTCCGCCGGGGCGCTGAATCTGCTGTACCTGTGGCTGGGGAATCATCCGTTGTTCATCGCCGTCACGCTGACGGGGCTAGTGTGGGGCTGGCTGCGTCACCGAAGCCAAATGACCCTGCTGCTTGGGCTGGTGGGCTTTAGCCTGCTGGCGGCAGCCCTGCATCTCTACCCCTTTGGCGGGCGGATGATTCTCTTCCTTGCGCCGGTGAGCATTTGGCTGGGCAGCCTGGCAGTGGAGGCAACTGCATCGGCGCGGTTTGTGCCGCGCTGGGCAGCCCATTTTGCGGCCGCAAGCCTGGCGCTGACCTTGTGCTGGCTCCCCCTGCTCCCCAGCCTGGATTCTTTCCTGCATCCGCGCATGGCGGAGCATATTCGCCCGGCAATGCAAAGGCTGCAAGATGCCTACAAAACCGGGGATGTGCTGTATCTGTATCATTATGCCGTCCCCGCTTTTGAATATTACGCCCCACTCTATGGCATGGAAGAAGTCGCCGCGCAAAAGGGCGAGGCGCTGAGCGAAACGGAGATGCAAAGAGAGATGGAAAACCTGCCCGTTGAGGGGCGGGTTTGGTTGCTCTTTAGCCACGTCACCAGCCCAGAAGCGGAGGCGGCGCGAGAAGCGGCAGGGAACGCCCTGAAATCCAGGGCAAACCTGAAGGAAAAGTTCATTGCCCCCGGTAGCGGCGTGTTTTTGTATCGGTGGGAGAAAACGCCTTAGCGCGGGGTGAGCAGCAGGGTGGAATTCGGGACGGTGGTAAGAATCAGCCCGGAGAGGGTGAAGCACATCAGCAGGAAGGCGGCATAAAGCAGCCCCAACCGAAAAACGCCCCAGTGGGCAATTTTTTCTCCCAAGCCGGGGGGGTGTGCCAAAGTAGAAAGAGCGGCAGCCACGAGTAAAACCTGCAAGGGAAACAAAAAGCGTACCTCCACCGCGCCGGGGAGGGCAGCCAAAGCGGGTAAAACCCAGGCGAGAAGGGCAAAACCGCTCACCGGGTTGGCGCTCAACCAGGGGCGCAGGTCGAAGAAGACGAGAACGGTGAATAAGACCGTGTAACTGAGCCACAACAGCCCCAGGTCTGGCGCGTAAAGGTTGCGGATGTAGGGGTCGGCGTACATGGGGGTTAACCCGTTAAAGAGATGCCGAAAATAAATGGCGGTAACATCCAGCGGGTAGCGGGTAAAAAAAGAAAGAATGTCTGAAATAGTGATAGTGTACGGGAGGTCTAGACTATGGAGATTATCTAACAATCTCGACACTTCCCCGCGTCCGGCGCGTTGCAGCAAGCGCTCGGCTTGGGGGTCTACAAAAAACACTGGAGCCGATGGGTACACTTGTTCATTAACGTTGGTTTCGTAACGATGCAAAAGTATGCCGGTTGTTGTCTGAAAGGTGTATAGCCCACCCGAAATGAAGGGGGAATTAACGCCATAGTGGATGCGATTGATTTGGTATTGGGGGAACAAGACGAGAAAACCGCCCAGAAGGAACGCCATAAGCCCCAGAAAACGGGACCGCCAGCCCCAAATTTTTACCCGCGCCAACAAAAAAGCCAGCCCCACCGCGCCAAATGCCAGCAGGTACACCGGGCGGGCAATGTAAGCCGCCGCCAAAGATGCGCCTGCCCCTGCCGCCAACCCTGCAAAACGCCACCCGGAATATTCCGCCGCTTGGAGGGTTGCCCACACGCCGGTAAGCAAAAAGAGCAGGGCGGGCAGGTCGCTGAGGGGGTAGTACAAGTAACCGCGCAAGAAGAGAAACAGAATCGCCGCCAGCAAAAGCCGAAGCCGAAGAGAAAGAGGGCTGCCCCTCAGTTGGGCAAGGATGGCGGGCAAAAGCCACCAAGCCAGCAAGGTGAACAGGGCGGAATTGAAAAATGCCACCGTTAAGTAATCATCCACCCAACGGTCGGGGGTTAGCACATCCACCACCCACTCCGCCGAAAGGAGGAGAAGGGGGAAAACGTAGCCGCGCAGTTGATACCTTTCATCGGCATAGTTCGTCAGTGAAAAATTACGCTGTATGTCGAGAAAGTTCTCGCGCAGCCGCCAATAATATTCGGCATCGTAGGCAAAGGTACGCGGGGTACTGAACCCGGCAAAAGCAGCGACCAGCAGAAAGAGCATCAGGGTTTGTTTCAGGCGCAAGGGAAACTCCATTAGGCGGGGAAAGAGAGCAGGGCGGCTATCACCTGCTCCACCTGGGCAGGGGAAAGATGGGGACCCATAGGCAGACTCAGCGCCTGGGCGTGAATTTGCTCGCTGATGGGAAAGGAGCCGGGGCGCAGACCCATCTCTGCGTAGGCGGGTTGCAGGTGCGGCGGGATGGGGTAGTGAATGAGGGTCTGAATGCCCTGTTGGCGCAGATGCTGCTGCAAAGCGTCCCGCCGGGGGTGACGGATGACGAACAGGTGCCAGGCGTGCTGCATCCCTTCCGGCACGGAGGGCAGGAGGATGCCCGGCATTTCCCCCAAATGTCGAAGGTACAGGTCGGCAAGGGCGGCGCGGCGGGCGTTCCAGGCAGGCAGGTGCGGCAGTTTGACACGCAAAAACGCCGCCTGGAGAGGGTCTAAGCGGGAGTTAAAGCCTTTGACCTGGTTGTGATATTTTTGCGCCGAGCCATAGTTACGCAGCAGACGGATTTTCTCCGCCAAGGCGGGGTCGTTGGTTGTCACGGCTCCGGCATCACCGTAAGCGCCCAGGTTTTTACCGGGGTAAAAACTCCAGCCGGTTGCGTGCGCCAGCCCTCCCACCGGGCGGTTTTTGTAGGCAGCGCCCTGGGCTTGTGCCGCGTCATCCACCAAGAGCAGGTGATGTTGGGCGGCGATTTGGGTCAGCGCGTCCATTTCGGCGGGCAAGCCGTATAGGTGAACTGGTAAGATGGCGCGGGTGCGGGGGCTGAGGGCGGCATCCACCCGGTTGGGGTCGAGGTTGAAGGTGAGCGGGTTTGGTTCCACCGGCACGGGGGTTGCCCCGGTGTAAGAAACTGCCAGCCAGGTGGCAATGTAGGTGTTGGCAGGGACGATAACTTCATCCCCCGCGCCGATTCCCGCCGCCCGCAGGATGAGGTGGAGGGCTTCCAATCCGTTGCCCACGCCCAGGCAGTGTTCCGCGCCACAGGCAGCGGCGAATTCCGTCTCGAAGGCTTCCATCTCCTGCCCCAAAATGTACCAGCCAGAGTCCATGACGCGGCGGTAGGCGGCATCCAGTTCCGGTTGCAGTTCGGCGTAAGCGGCGTGCAGGTCTAAAAACGGTATTTCGCTCATGGGTTTACCTCGCGCAGGAATTGTTCGTAGTCCCGAATGTAGTCGGCGGCATCGTAAACGTGGGAGGCAAGGGCGAGCAGGACGGCATCGGCGGAGTAATTATATTGAATGCCCCACACCATGGGGGGCAGGTACACGCCCAGGTTGGGGCGGTTGAGCAGGACTTCGGTGCGGCGCTTGCCGTCATCCACCACAACCGAGCATTGTCCGCTGACGCAGACGAGGAATTGCTGGCAGAGGCGGTGAGCATGTTCGCCGCGCACTTCCTTGCCGGGAACGTTGAAGACGAGGAAGTAACGCTGCGGCGTAAAGGGCAGGTATTGACCGTATTCCGCGAAGGATAGGTCGCCGCGCAGGTCGGTGACGAGGGGCAGGGTGTATAGTTTTGCGCCTCCCACGCCGAGGTCTTGCTCTGGCAGGGGATTGGGGTTGGAAAATTGGGTCTTTTGACGGGTGGTTTTATCGGTGACGTAGCCCTTAATCCGCGCCGGGTTGCCGGTGACGATGGCATAAGGCGGCACATCTTTGGTGACAACCGCGCCCGCGCCAATCATCGCATACTGACCAATGGTGATGCCCGGCAGAATGGTGGCGTTGGCACCGATGGACGCGCCGCGCCGCAATACGGTGCGGGTGAAGGCTTGCGGGTATTGCTTGCTGCGCGGGAAGGGGTCGTTGGTGAAGGTGGCGTTGGGACCGATGAAAACATCATCTTCCACCGTAATGCCATCCCACAGTTGCACGCCGCTTTTGATGGTGACGCGGTCGCCAATTTGTACGTCATTTTCGATAAAAACCTGGTCGCACAGGTTGCAGTCTGCGCCAATGGTTGCGCCAGGCAAAATGTGAACAAATGCCCAAACGCGGGTGTTTTTGCCAATGGAGGCGCTTTCCACCAGGGCTTTTTCGTGCTGAAAGAAATTGGTCATGGCTGTTGGTTTTCTCCAAAAATTT
>DYNS01000473.1 GCA_020720965.1 Anaerolinea sp.
CTACAAGCTGGGCATCCTCATCACCGAGGGCGTGCGCGGCGAAGGCGGCATCCTCATCAACGGCAAGGGCGAGCGCTTCATGCCCAAATATGCCCCCACAGTCAAAGACCTGGCATCGCGGGATGTCGTCAGCCGCTCCATCTACATGGAAATTCGAGATGGCAACGGAATCAACGGCTCCAACTACGTTTACCTGGACGTGCGCCCCGAAGTGGTGAACAAATACGCCGCCCTGGATGGACGCACCAACCCGGATGGCTCTCCCTACAAAGTAACCGGGGAACAAATCCTCAGCAAACTGCCCGATATTATCGACTTCTGCCGCACCTACCTGGGCGTAGACCCCATCACCCAGCCCATGCCCATTCAACCCACTGCCCATTACGCCATGGGCGGCATCCCCACCAACATGTACGGCGAAGTCGTCGTGGACGAATCCAATACCGTCCTGCCTGGCATGTTTGCCGCCGGAGAATGCGCCTGCGTCTCGGTTCACGGCGCCAACCGCCTCGGCACCAACTCCCTGTTAGACCTGGTCGTCTTTGGCAAACACTCCGGCTTACGCGCCGCAGAATATGCCACCAAGAGCGACTACCCCCCCCTGCCCCAAGACCCCCAAGCCTTTGCCCGCCAACAATTGGAGCAATTCCGCCAAAGCCGGGGCGGCGAAAATGTCTTTAAGATTACGCAGGAAATGAAGAAAGAAATGTTCGACAACATGGGCGTTTTCCGCACCGAAGAAACCATGAGCCACGCCCTGCAAAAAGTGCGCGACCTGCGTGAGCGCGCCCACCACATTCAACTGACCGACACCGGCAAAATCTTCAACACCGAACTCCTCAACGCCTGGGAACTCCTCAACCTGCTAGACCTGGCAGAAATCACCACCGTCTCTGCCCTGGCACGCCAGGAGAGCCGGGGCGGTCACGCCCGCGAAGACTTCCCCAAGCGGGACGACAAAACCTGGCTCAAACATACCCTCGCTTGGAAGAAGCCAGATACCGTTGAACTGCGCTACAAGCCTGTTGTCATCACCAGGTATCAGCCCAAGGAGCGCGTGTACTAGGCGGCAGCCCTCTCGCCTGCACCGGAGACAACTATGGAAGTTACTCTTAAAGTTTTCCGCTACAACCCCGAAGTGGACAAAAAATGGCACTACGACACCTACACCCTGGAAGCCGACCCCACAGACCGGGTTCTCGACCTGCTGGAGCGAATCAAAGGTGAAACCGATGGCGCTCTCACCTTTCGGCGTTCCTGCGCTCATGGCGTTTGCGGTTCAGACGCTATGCGCATCAACGGCGTAAACCGGCTTGCCTGTAAAACCCTCGTCAAAGATATCGGCAATAAAATCACCGTAGACCCCATTTTGGGGCTAAGGGTCATCAAAGACATGCTGGTCGATATGACCCCCTTCTTTGACAACTACAAGCGCGTCCTGCCCTACTTCATCAACAACACACCCACCCCGGCAGATGGCAAAGAACGCCACCAAACCCCGGAACAACGCGCCCGCTTTGACGACACCACCAAGTGCATCCTCTGCGCCTGCTGCACCACCTCCTGCCCCTCCTTTTGGGCAAGCGACCAATACCTGGGACCTGCCGCCCTGGTCGCGGCGCACCGCTTCATCTTCGACAGCCGCGATGAAGGCGCAGCAGAACGCCTGGAAGTGGTGAGCGAAACAGACGGGTTGGCACGCTGCCACACCGCCTACAACTGCACCATCGCCTGCCCACGCGAAATTCAGGTTACAAAAGCCATCGGCGAACTGAAGATGCTCACCGTAACCGGCAAATTAGAATAACGCCAAAAAAAATAAAAACAGCCCACCCTGCCCGGCAGAGTGGGCTGTTTTTATTCCCCGCGCAAAGCCTGGGCAGGCTGCTGACGGCTAATTCGCCAGGCGGGGTACAAGGCGGCGAGCAGGGCAGCCCCAACCCCCAGCCT
>DYNS01000147.1 GCA_020720965.1 Anaerolinea sp.
GGTGAGGTGGGGATGGTAGGGCCTTTCTTCGGGGGCCAATCCCTGTTTGAGGGCGGCTTCTTGTATCAGGCGGTGTATATTTTTTAGGGCGGTGGGGGCTTCCATCCCCAGCCAAAGGACTTTGGGCTGACGAAGGTGGGGGAATATGCCGGGCATTTGCAGCCGCAGCGAGAAGGCGGGCAGGGCGCTCAAGCCTGTTTGCAAGCGTTTTGCCAGAGTTTGCAAACTTTCGGCGGGGACATCCCCAAAAAACTGGAGGGTGAGGTGCAGGTTGGCGGGGTTCACCCAGCGTAAACTGCGCCCGCAGGCGCTTTGCAGGGCGGCGCTGTGCAAAGCAATTTCTTTTTGGGTGGCGGAGGGAAGAGAAACGGCGGCAAAGGCGCGTAGGAGGCTCATGCCATCAGGCTTGTTGAGCGGCGTTCATTACTTTTTCCACGGCTTGCTTGAGGTCTAAGAAGCCGACCGGTTTGGTGAGGTAAACCGATGCGCCTGCCTCCAGCCCGGTTTTGATGTCGGATGGCATGGATTTGGCGGATACGACAATGACCGGGATGTTGCTGAGGCTTGGCTCGCGCCGCATGAACTTCAGCACTTCCAGCCCCGAAACGTCCGGCATCATTACGTCCAGAATTACAAGGTCTGGCATTTCGCTGGAGATAAGGCTGATGGCGGGGGCGCTGGAGTAGGTCTTGACGACCTGAAAGCCGTTGACCCGCATCATTTCTGCGAACATTTCGGCGGCGTCTACTTCATCTTCTATGACTAGGACTGTTTTTTGGGTTTTTTCCATACGCACCTGTGACTTTGGCGGCAAAATTAGCACGAACGGACGCAAAAGACAAGAGAGAGTTGCGAATTTTACAAAAAAAGACCGGGCACGGCGTATGCCTCGGTCTGTGGAAATGTGTGGGCGCGAAGGGACTCGAACCCCTGACCTCATGTGTGTGATACATGCGCTCTAACCAACTGAGCTACGCGCCCGCAGCGGAACAAGATTATAGCCGAGCCTTTGGGCTTTGGCAAGGTTAAGGGGGCGGTAAATACAGCCAGGGGTTTACCTTGCTGTACTGCGAGTGCATCAGCTCAAAGTGAAGGTGAGAGCCGGAGGAGTTGCCGGTGCTGCCTACTGTGCCAATGACGCTGCCTTGCAAAACGCTGCCTCCACAAAAAACGTTGATGGAATTGAGGTGAGCATAGAGCGATTGCCAGCCGTTGCCATGGTCAACCATCACCATGTTGCCGTAGCCCCATTCGTTCCAACCGGCATAGACGATTACGCCATAGTCCACTGCGTACACCGGCTCGCCTGTATCTCCGGCGATGTCTATACCCCGGTGTCCGACATCCGGGTTCCAGTCGTAACCGGAGAGGTAGTGCTTGTCTGCGGGCCAAATGAAGACGCCCAAGCCCACAGCCCCATCGCTCACGCTTTCGCAGGCTCCGCTGCCCTGTACGCGGGAGGTTGCCGGGCTTGTGCGGGTAACGCCCACGAACACATCGCCGCGAGCGTTGGGGACGCGGTATCCGTTGGGGATGATGAGCATGGTTCCGGGTTTGATGTTGGGGTTGTCGTAACTGCCCAGGGTTACCGGGTCTAGTTTGTTCGCCGGGTAGTTCACAATATCTTCCACCTTTACCTGAAACAGCTCCGCCCAACGGTTAAGGTTTTCTCCGGCTTGCCACTGCCAGTAGACCCCATCTACCGGCAAAATATACACTTCCTGGTCTACAAAAAGGTTGTGGGGGTTATCTGCCATCACCGTAAAAGCGTTGCTGTTGAGGATGGTGCGGGGGTGCAGGTTGAACTGCTCCGCAATACTGGTGATGGTGTCGCCTTTTTGGACGATGTAGGTCGTTACCTCGGTGCGGGGGCGGCTGGGGATGATGGTGTGGATGTCGGTCTGACGGGAGATACCGGCGGTGGGGGCGTTGGTCTCGTATCTGAGGGAGGCGAGCGCCACTGCCGGAGTGGGGCTTGCTTCTTCTTCCTGGGCATTGACCTGGCTACCAGGCTGTTGGTCGATGTAGAAGGTTTTCATCATCCAAATGACGAGCAGGATGACGAGAAAGGTTAAGATTTTTGCCCCCAGGCGGGCAACGGTTTCACCCAGCCCTAACTGCGCCAGGGTTTCGAGCCAGTTTGTTTGTTTTTGAGAAGAGGGGGGAGGGAGAGGGGCTTGCTTTTGTGGGTCTTGTTCTTCCATGTTGGGCATCATAACATGCCCAAAAATGCCCGTCAAGAAAAGCCTTAACTGCGGATTAACTCTTCTGCTGCCGAATTTGGGGCTGCAACAGGTGAACGGCGCTCACGCTGACCAGGCAAAAAAGCCCTCCCCACCAAAGGGTGTTGGGAACGCCCCAACTTTGGGCTGCCCAGCCAATGAGCAAACTGCCAAAGGGAGCCACGCCTTGTAACCCCCACAGGTAGGCGCTAAAGACTCGCCCTCGCAGAAAGTCTGGCGCTTGGACCTGAATGAGGGTGTTCATGGTGGCGAGAGTCGTCACCGTCCCCCAGCCGACCAGGGTGATGAGTACCGTGGTGAGTGGGATGCTGCCGCTGAGGGCAAGCGCCATGAGGCTGAGGGCGAAGACGGTCTGCCCGGCGAGGAGTAGCCAGCCTTTACGCGCCGGGTTGAAGGCGGCGAGGAGGAGGGCGGCGCTGAGAGCGCCAACCCCTTGGGCGGTGTAGAGCAGGCTGTTGCGGGCAGCTTGGGCGGCTTCGGTATCGCCTGCCTGGGCAAGCATATCTCTGGAGATGACGGGGATTTGTTGCAGCAGGGGAAACCCAATAAAGCCGATGACGGATGCCATGAGAATGACCATGCTGATGAGCGGGGTGGAGAAAATGTAACGGATGCCTTCTTTGAATTCCCCGGTTCCATCCCTTTTGTTGGGGTTGGGCGCTGCCCTAAAAGGAGTGCGGACGAAGAGCAGCCCCAGCACAACGAAAAGATAACTGACCGCGTTGGCGAGAAAAGCCCAGCCCTCGCCGCCGTCCTCGATGAGGATGAGGAAGGGTGCAACGAGGGAGGGCCCAATGACCCTGGCGGTGTTGAAGACGGTGGCTTGCAGAGCGATGGCGTTGGGCAGGCGTTCTTTTCCCACCAGTTCCACCAGCATAGACTGGCGGGCGGTGATTTCTATGGCGCTGGCTGTGCCGAGCAGCAGAGAGAGCAGGGCAATGTGCCAGATGGCAATTTGCCCGCTGAGGGCAAGCAAGCCCATTGCCAGGGCTTGCAGCATCATCACCCCTTGCAGGGTCATCACTGCTTTGCGCTTATCCAGCCTTTCCACCAGTACGCCGCCGGGCAGGGCAAGCACAAAGGTCGGCAAAGTGGTGGCAAAGCCGATGAGACCGAGGTCGAAGGGGTTGTGAGAGATGCGGTATGCCAGGTAAGGCAGGGTGGTGTTTTGCATCCAGGTGCCGATGAGCGAAATGAGCTGCCCGCCCCAAAAAAGGGCAAAGTCTCTCGATTCCAGGGCGGGAAATCGTTTATAAAAGTCTTGTTTGTTCATCGCGAGGCAGGGGGGGTGTGAGGGAGGGTTGGTCGTTGGCGGGGTTGTTGACCAGCGAAGAAACCGGGAAGGCGCTCATCTCCTCTGCCGGGTAGGGGCGTAGGAGGGCTTGCAGAGCGGATGCTTTTTGCGGGCGAGGGTCCAGCCATTGGGCGTGCGCATCCACCGGCAGGATGACAGGCATGCGCGGGTGAATTGTTTCCATGAGGGCGTTGGGTGCGGTGGTGATGAGGGCGAAGGTGTGAACGGTGGAGCCATCCGGCGATTGCCAGGTTTCCCATAACGCCGCAAAGGTGAAGGGTAGATTCCCTTGCAGGTGGATGAAGTAGGGGGTTTTGTTTTTTGTTCCGGGTTGGGCTTGCCATTCGTAAAATCCATCGGCAAAGAGCAGACCGCGCCGGTATTGATATGCCCCGCGGAAGGAGGGCTTTTCTGCCAATGTTTCGGCGCGGGCGTTAATTAGCCTTGCGCCCATGCCGGGGTCTTTGCTCCAGGAGGGCAAAAGCCCCCAAAGGCTGTGAGTTGCCTGGGGCGGGTTGGTGTTTTGCAGCAGTAAAACTGGTTGGCTGGGGGCGATGTTGTAACGCGGCTCCAACACGGTTGGCAGAGCATATTGAGGGTAGGCGGCTTGTAATGCCGCAGCCGAAAGGCGAAGGCTGAAACGTCCGCACATTATCTTTTCTTTTTTGGGGTGGGGGTGGGGTTAAAACCGGGCGGGGTGGGGGTGAGGGTGACAACCCTGGGGGGGATGGAGAAGTAAAAATGCGCCGAATCTTCATTTTGCAGGAGGGTACTTTCCAGGTTCATCACCTGGTAATAGGTGATTCCCGGTTGTAGGGCAAGGGGATTGCCGCGCTGGTCTAAAAGCCGGATGGGCTGGTTGAGCGCGTCTCTTTGCCATTGCCCCTGTACCATTTGCCCGTTCCGAAACAGATAGGCAACGCCGCTATTGAGCAGGTGAATGTTGAAGACCTGGTCGGCGCGGTCGAATTCGTTGTTGAAGTTGTGCGGGACGACCAGAACGACCACATTCTGGGCGGTGAGTTGTTTGCCGTTTAAGTGGTCTATGTGGGGCTGATACACCTCCCCGCTGCCAAAGGCGCTGGCATCTTGCGCGTCTGAAAAGCGCAGGTAGGCATTTTGAGAGGCATCGTATTGCCAATAACCGTAACTGTAAATGGAATAATGCAGGTACACCTGCCCCACGTTTCGCTGGCTGATGGGCGCGAGCAGGGGACCAAAGGTGGAGGTTCGCAGCGCAGGGGGCAGATTGTCGCTGACGTGTTCCCCTACCCCGCCGGTGTTGACGAACAGGTTGTTGTAACCGGTAATGGTTTCATCGCGGCAGAGGGGCGGGCAGTTATCGGGTCTGGGGACGAACAACATGCTGCGCTGGTCGCTTTCCAGCAGGTGATTCTCCACCCTTTCATCGGCATTGGCAAAGACGAGAATCGCCTGGTACATCCGCATAATATGCTCGTCAAAATATCGCCCGGAGCGCACCGGACCAGCCCTCTCGGCATCCTGGCTCCAAAAAACGGCAATGAAGCGGGTAAGACCATCTTCAATGTAATATTCATACACCACATCTGCCCTGGTAAGCCCGGATTGGTAGGCGCGTACCGAGCGCGGGAAAGTGGTAATTTTGACGGCGAGCGGACGGCGTTGTAGCCCTACCGGGTCTAGCGGCGCAAGACCGGTGAGAGGGTTGGCGCCCTGCGGCAGGGCGGCGAATCCCTGCCCAATGGAAAGCGGTGTAATGGGGGTGGGCGGAGGCGTGTAGGGGGTGGCGGTGCGGGGTCGGTTGGTGGGGGAGGGGAGAGCCGTTGCTACCTGGGTGTACGTTTGGCTGGGTAGGGGCAGGCTGGGGGGGGCGGAAAGGCTTATTTTTGCTTGCGGCGCGAGGGTTTTTTGGCTTACAGGGCTGGATATTGCCCAAACTGCCAACCCACCACTCAGCAGGCAAATTCCACCCCAGATGACAGCCGCCGCAATTTTAAGTTTCGATGCGCTCATCGGCGGGATTATAACCGTTTTGCCCCTCCCCAAACCTGATAAAATACCTCACCCATGACTATTTTTGGCACCCTTCTTTTGCTGCTGCTGGCGTTTGGGCTGGTGAGCCTGTTTCGGTTTGTGCCACGTTTGCGCTCTTATGCCTGGCTTACCGCTGCTTCTGGCTCTTTGCTGGCTTGGGGCAGTGTTTTTTTGTGGCAATTTTCTATTCCCTGGCAGGCGACCTTAGGACCCTGGCTGCCGCTTTCTCTTTTTGATATTTCCCCCCAACTGTACGCCGACTCTTTCTCCTGGCTGTATTCTCTCAGCCTGACCGGGCTGTCTGCGGCGGTCATCTTTGCTTCCACTGCCCAACAGGAACCTGTCTCGCCCCTCACCTGGGCGGGGATTCTCCTGCTCCTTGTAGTTGCTCTCCTGGCTCTGTTGGCAGATACCATCCCCGCCCTGGTCATTGCCTGGACGGCAATCGACCTGGTGGAATTTATCAACGCCGCCCGCGCCGCGCCCTCCCCGCGCAGTGCCGAGAGGGTGGTGGTTGCCTTCACCCTGCGCGGATTGGGGACGGGTTTGGGCATGGCAGCCGGGGCGCTCGCCGCCACCGAAGCCGAGGTGGGGCTTTTGGAAAACCTGCCACCCTCTGCCTCGCTTTTGCTTCTTTTTGCGGTAGGTTTGCGAATGGGGGTGTTGCCCCTGCACCTGCCCTATCATCAGGACCCCATTTTACGGCGCGGGTTTGGAACCATGCTGCGCCTGACAACCTCCGCCACTGCCCTGGCGGTTTTACCCCGCCTGCCTTTGCAAAGCCTGCAAGGACAAATTCCGCTGCTCCTGCTCAGTCTCTCCGCCCTAGCCGCCCTCTACGCTGCCTGGAAGTGGCTGACCCTGCGGGATGCCCTGGAAGCCCGCCCTTACTGGCTCATCGGCATGAGCGCCCTCTCTTTGGCGGCAGCCCTGCGCGGAAACCCGGCAGGCAGCGCCGCCTGGGGCAGCGCCCTCATCTTGCTGGGAGGGGCGGCGTTTTTATACAGCGCCCAAAATCTCTGGCTTACCCGTTTGCTTCTCTTTTCTTTGCTGCTTGTGCTGGGGCTTCCTTTCAGCATCACCGCAACCGGGTGGCTTGCGCCCTTCCCTCTGCCTTTTCTCTTTCTGCCCGCCTTCTTCCTTGCTCACCTCATGCTTTCTTTGGGTTACGCTCGTTACCTTCTCCGCGCCCCAGAGTCGCCTTTGGCGGAGATGCCGCGTTGGGTGCAGGCGGCTTACCCGGCGGGGTTTGCGCCCCTTGTTCTCACCGCCCTCATTGGCGGGGTTTGGGGTTGGGAGGGCAGCCTGCAATTGGGCAACCTGGGCTTTGCGGCGGCGTCCATCTTTGTTTTAGCCCTTCTTAGTTTGGCGTATTTTCGCTTTCGGCAGGTTTTACAACCGGTTAGCCAGTTACAACAAACTGGCGAACAATTCATTTCCCGCGCCTCCCGTTTTCTCAACCTGCAAGATGCCCTGGCAGGCGCTCTTTGGGCGTTGTATCGCTGGTTGGGCAGGCTGGTTTCTTACTTCTCCCAACTGCTGGAAGGCGATGGCGGTTTGCTCTGGACTTTCATCTTCCTCATCCTGCTCATCAGCATTTTGCGAGGCAGTTAACCATGCCAACCCCGCTCTTGTGGTTTCTCGTCTTTCTCCTCGCCCTCACCTCTGCCGGGCTTGTTCTCAGCCGGGAGTGGCGGGTGGGGATTGCCTTCCTGGCTTTGCAATACCTGGCAGTTTTCTTGCT
>DYNS01000148.1 GCA_020720965.1 Anaerolinea sp.
TAGTTGTCATGCCACTATCCTACCTTATTCCATTGTTTTTGTGACCATTACAAAATTTACTTATTTTAGCTATTTTGCGGTCTGGGACTTAGTTTAACTATTTTGCAGGAAATTTTTTCAGGGTAGCCAAGTCACTGAAACGACAATTTCAAACCTATGACAGGCAAAATCGTTCCAAATTTGTCAAAAAATGACCTTGCCACACAGACAAAAACCTTAACTTGTGAACAATGGAGTAAAACAACCAAATGCTAACATCTTTCAATTATCGAAAATTGTTTGCTTCTATATTGCTAATGGCTTTGCTAGCGGGGGCAGTTTACTTGGTGTTCCCGTTGCCCGACGCCGATTGGTATGGGACATACGACCCAGCTGTCAAGAATATTCTTGCAGGCAAATCACCTTATGACGTGCCTGGATTCCACAATCCACCATGGATGGTTTTATTGCTACTACCCTTTGGGCTTTTCCCGCTCCATGTTGGGAGAGCCTTGTTTTTTATTGCCAGCATCCTAATCTTTATTTTTATTCTCTGGAAAACAGAGTCCAATGCTTTAACAGCTGTGGCGGTTTTCCTATCTCCAACCTTGCTGGGCGGGCTGTTGGCAAGCAATCCAGACTTGTTTATTTTAAGCGGCATCCTACTCTCTCCTACATGGGGGTTATTGGTCTTATTGCTCAAACCACAAATAGGAATGGGGCTATTTTTTTACTATTTGTATTGGTCTTGGAAAGATGGGGGATTAAAGAATTCATTGATAATTTTTGCACCAGTTGTCATTGGGTACTTGGTTTCCCTTGCGCTTTTTCCCGCGCTTATTTCCAAATTGTTGCACAAATCAGCAATTGACCCCTGGAACCGCAGTATTTTTCCCTATGGCATTCCGCTAGGGATATTTTTTTTATGGCTCGCCATCCGAAAGAAAAATCCCTATTTAGCGCTGGCAGTGGGTCCTTTTTTTTCGCCATACCTGACTTATTATTCTTATCTTGCTGTGCAAATCGCATTACTGCACAAGGATGTTGAAAAAGTCATACGGCGGGATTTGCTTCAATTCATTTTGACCGTCATTCTCTGGAGCATTATGCTCACATTCCGATTGTAACGGTAATATGACATTACCCAAGTAGTCATACCCACTATTACTAGTCACCAGCCAACGTCATGCCCGCCTACCCCTTATACCTCGCCCTTTCCTTCTTCACCTCGCTGTTCTTCAGCGTGATATTTGTCGTCACGTCCTTCTACGAAGCCACCGTAGCCGGGCTAACCGGCTTGCAACTGGTACTGGTCGGCACTACGCTGGAAGTTGTCATCCTGCTCTTTGAAGTACCAACCGGAATCATCGCAGACGCCTACTCCCGCAAACTCTCCATCGTCCTGGGCTACTTCATCATGGGCGCCGCCTTCCTGCTGGAAGGACTCCTGCCGGTCTTCCCCGCCATCCTGCTCGCCTCCGGCTTATGGGGCTTGGGCTACACCTTCACCAGCGGCGCCACCCAGGCATGGCTCTCGGACGAAATCGGCGAAGAAGCCGCCAACCGCGCCTTTTTACGCGCCAACCAGTGGGATTTATCCGGCGCCTTTCTCGGCATGGCGCTTGCCATCCCCCTCGGCAACGGCAACATTGCCCTGCCCATCCTGGCGGGCGGAGGCGGCTTAGTTTTGCTGGCGCTCGCCTTCATCTTCCTCATGCCAGAAACCCGCTTTGCCCCCGCCCCAGCGCAAGACCGCAACACCTGGCAGCGCCTCGCTCACATCTTCAGCCAGGGCTTGCAAACCGTCCGCAGCCGCCCGGCATTATGGGCAATTTTGGGCGTGGGACTCATGTACGGCTTAAACTCCGAAGGCTGGGATAGGCTCTGGGTCAAACACCTCACCGACACCTTTGGCATTCCGCGACTGTGGGGATGGAATGAAGTGGCATTTTTAGGGATTCTCCGCGCCAGCGGAATGCTACTCGCCCTCTTCTTTACCCGCCTACTGGAAAAACGCCTGGACTCGAACCATGCCGCCTCGGTTGCCCAAAGCCTCTTCTGGCTGACATCCCTCTTCGCCCTGGCAATTTTCACCTTTACCTTTGCGCCTTCCCTGGCTGTGGCTGTGATGGCTGTCCTGGTCGTCAGCGTCACCCGCAACCTGATTGCCCCGCTGTATAACGCCTGGGTAAACCAAAAACTCAACCCGGAAACCCGCGCCACCGTCCTCTCCATGTCTGGTCAGGTGGATGCTATTGGGCAAATCGCCTCGGGTCCCCTCGCCGGGCTGGTCAGTCTGTGGAGCGTACAAGCCGCCATCGCTTTTGCCGGGCTGCTCCTCCTGCCCGCCCTGCCCCTCATTCGCCGCGCCGGGGAGAGTGTGGAGGTTAGGGAGTAGGGAGTAGCCTATCATCTTTTCACTTCCCACTTCCCACTTTCCACTTCCTCCTACCCGCCGTCTCCCGGCACATGCAAGCCGCACTCCACTTTCTGATGCCCCACCCAACGCCCGGAGCGAGGGTCTGCGCCCTGGGCTACCGGGCGGGTGCAGGGAGCGCAGCCGATGCTGGGGTAGCCGCGCTCGTGCAGGGGGTTGTAGGGCAGTTCAAACAGGTGCAGATAAGTCCACACCTGTTCCTGGCTCCAGTTGATGAGGGGGTTAATTTTTACGACCCCGTTGGTTTTGTCGCATTCGATGGCTTTGGCGTGGGCGCGTTGGGTCGTTTGGCTGCGCCGGATGGCTGTGACCCAGGCTTGCTTGGTAGCAAGGTAGGCGCGGAGGGGGATGACCTTCCTTAAACGGCAACATAAATCCGGGTTGGTTTCCCAGAGGTTGGCTCCATATTCCTTTTCCTGTTCTTCCAGGCTGAGGGAGGGAGTTACCTGGGTAAAGGTCAGCCCCAGTTTTTGTTGCAGTTGGTCGCGCAGTTGATACGTTTCCGGGAAGAACAGCCCCGTATCCAGGTAAAAGACGGTGGTTTGGGGGGCAACCTGGCTGAGAATGTGCAAGATGACGATGCCCTCGGGACCAAAACCAGTGGCGACTGCCAGCCCCGCGCCGTAGCGCATGGCTGCCCAGGCGATGATTTCGTGCGGGTAGCTCCGCTCAAAATTTTCTGCCAGCAGGGTAACTTCCTGCTCCGGGGTGAGGTCTGGCAAGGCGATGGACATGGTTTAGCGCAACAGCCCCCGGCAAAACTGTAAGAAGGCTTGGATGTCTTCAAAATTGCTGACCATGCCAACCGAGATTCGGACGGCTCCGCTGGATTTGCCGTCTATGCACAGGCGGAAGTCATCCAGGGTGAGGCGGGTTTCGTGACCGGGACCGTGAAAACAGACATCCAATTCCACCCGCGAGATGCCCAAAGCCACCTCGCCTGCGCCGGGGTTGCAAAAGCAACCGGTGCGGAGGGAGATGTTCTGCCGGTTGGCGGCTTCTTCGATGGCGCGATGGTCAATTGGTTGGTTGTGTTCGTCAAAAAAGTTGACGGTGACAGCTCCGCCTCGCGCCTGGTTGTTGGCGGGTCCGTACACTCGCACCAGGGGAACTCCGCTGCTGTGGCGCATGGCAAGCAGGTTTTGCAAAAGCCAGCCGGTGAGGGTGAGAACCCGCTGATGAATGGTCTCGATGCCCACGTTTTCGATGTGGCGCAGACCGATTTCGATGGCAGGGATGTTGAGGTAATCCACCGTGCCATCTTCAAAGGCGGCATGACCTTCCGCCAGGTAGTATTTGTCCCCCTGTACCGAGGCAACCGTAATGGTTCCGCCTGCGAACCAGGGGCGGGCGAGCTTTTTGAGGGCGCTGCGCCGCGCCAGTAACGCGCCCAAGCCGGTGGGGTAGCCGAAGATTTTATAAAACGAGAGAGGCACGAAGTCCGGGTGAATGACGGATAAATCCAACCGGTTGGAGGGGGCAAAGGCGGCGGCATCCAGCAGAACGTCCCAACCGGCTTGGTGGGCTTGCTCTATCCAATCCAGGGGGTGCTGCACAGAGGAGAAGTTGGATTGCGCCGGGTAGGCAAACAGGTTATTCCCGCCGGGGCGGGCGAGGCGCAGTTTTTCTTGCAATTGCTCTTCCGGCACGCGCAGGTCTGGCAGGGCAACCGGCAGGTAAGTGACCTGAGCGCCCCTGGCATGGGCAAATTCTCGAATGCCGTTAACCGAGTTGTGATTGTCAAAGGTCAGCAGGTATTGGTCGCCGGGCGCAAAGGGATACGATTCGCCCACCAGTTTCAGCGCTCCGCTGGCGTTGGCGGTAAAAATAACGTCATACTCCTGCGGGTCGGCATTAAAAAAGCGCAGCACAGCGCTGCGAGCGCCTTCCACCAGTTCGGTGGCAGCCAGGGAGGTGGGGTTGGTGGAGTGTGGGTTGCCATAGACCCCGCCCAGCAAAATTTGCTGGTGCTGACGTACCTGCCCATCGGCATAGAGACCCCCGCCGGTGTAGTCCAAATAGACCTGGCGAGTGGAATCGAGGCGGCTGTATTCCTGGGCGCGGAGGGTATCCAACGCGGTGGTTTGGGCGTAAGCGGGGTATTCTTGCAAAAACTGGGCAAAAGATTCGGTCATGGCGCATCCTTTGGGTGGGAATGGGATACGGCGAGTCTACCCGAATTGGCGCGGCGCGTGGGAGGGGCTTACCGTTTTGTCAGGCTCATCTGGCGGTAAAACTCCTGCGCCGCAGGCATATTGGCGGTGTAACTGGCGCGGGCTTGAATCAGGTGTGCGTTTTGGCGGGCGGCTTGCGCCCTCAGGAGTGGGTCGTTTAACCCGCGCAGAATGGCATCTGCCAGCGCGGAGGGGTCTGCCGGGTTCACCAACAGCCCATTTTGCCCGTCTGTTATCCACTCGCGGATAGATTCCAAATCTCCCGCCACCGGCAAACAGCCGCAAGCCATGCCTTCCAGCAGGGTGTTGGGGGTGCCATCGTGGGTGGCGGGGGAGACGAGTATCTGCGCCTGTCGGAACTGCTCCGCCATTGACTCGTGCGGCAGGGGTGGCAGGAAGTGCGTTATCGCCTGCACCCCCAGACGCTTCACCATCTCGGCGGCGCGGGGTTCTTCTGCCATGCTGGCGCATACAAACCGGGCATCCGGGCGTTCTCTTTGCACCAAGGGAATACTCTCAAAAAAAACGTCATTGCGGACGTATGCCCGAAACCCACGCGGATTGATGACGATGGGCAGATTCGCCGGGCTTGGGGCGGGGGAAAAAACATCAGCGCGGATTCCGCCGTTGCCGGGCAGAACCAGGCTGGGGCTGGAGGCGGCGAACCCCCAACGCCTCGCCAGCCGAACATCCCGTTCGCAATCGGCGTGCAGGGCAGAGGCGGCGGCAAGCGCCCGGCGGGTGAACCCCGCTATGAGCGGGGTGGAAGGCGCGTGCAGGGTAAAGTCGTTGCCCCAAACCGAGAGCAGGAGAGGCACATCCAACCCGGCAGAGGCAGCAAGCATCCCCTCGTAAGGAATCCGTAAGGCGTGAACAAGGTGGGGCTGCACCCTTTGGGCAATCTGCCTCAACCGGCGGGCGGCAGGCGGAATAGTGAGAGGTCCCAGCCAGTGCCGCAGGGCTGTCCGCAGCCCCAGCGTCGAAGCCCCCCACACGACACCTCGACGAGAGCCAGCCCCCGAAGCAGGTTTTGCCCCGGAAAAGGCAACCGGCAGGATTTCAAAACTCTTTAGCCCCGCCAAAGGGGCAGCCGCGAAGGTGGAAACCAGGTGAACTTCTTCCCCGGCTTGCACAAAATACCAAATCCACTGCCGGGCAATGGGAGAGCGGGCATCTGCCACAAAAAGGAGTCGCATATCGCCAATATACCACAGTCGCTTTTTGCTCTTGCACAGCGCAACAGCGGGGAGTATGATTATTTCATGTGCGCCACTCACGTCCTGCTGGTGGAAGATAACCTGGATAACCTGAACCTGATGCAGTTTTTGCTGGAAAGGGATGGGTATCGCGTCTCTTCTGCCCGCAACGGCAGGCAGGCAATGGAAAAAGCCCAAGCCCTGCACCCAGACGTGGTGCTGATGGATTTATCTCTGCCGGAGTTGGACGGCTGGACGGCGGCGCGGCTGATGCGCCAAACTCCTTCCCTGGCAAACCTGCCCCTCATCGCCGTCACTGCCCACACCCTGCCCGGCGACCGGCGCAAAGCCCTCGATTCGGGCTTCGACAGTTACATCTCCAAGCCCCTCAACGTTCACCAATTTGGGGCAATGGTGGCGCAAGCGTTGGAAGAAAAACACCGCTCGCAAGCAGGCACATAAGCTGCCCGCTTTTTTGTTGTACAATCCCCCCATGTCTGCATCTTATAAACCAATCTCTCTGCCTCACCTGCTCTTTTGGGTCGGCATCCTGCTCGGCGTTGCGCTAGCAGGCGGGGTTGCCTGGGCAGATGTGGAAGCCACCTTTTACGGCTTCCCCCGCCTTAGCAACCTGCCGTTGGAGGGTTTTTCCTGTCCTCCCCTCCTCACCCGTCACGACACAGCCCTGCTCCGGGCAGAATTTACCAACCGGCAAAGCATCGCCATCCCCACCCTGGCACAGGTGGAAATAAGCACCCCCCTGCTGGCAGAATCGGAACGGGTGCAATTCACCCTCGCCCCCGGCGAAACCCGCCGCCTGGAATGGGAAATTTCTGAAAAGAACATAGACCTGGGCTTCTTCATTTTTGCAAAACTGTATCGTTACCCCGCCTACCAGCAACCCCTGGCAGAATCGGCTTGCGGCGTTCTGGTCGTGAATCTCCCCTGGCTCAACAGCGAGGCGGCGCTGTGGCTTTGGGTTTTGCTCTCTTTGGGCTTTAGCCTGTGGGGCGCGTGGCAAATGGAAACCCGCCTGCCCCCGCAAGCGATGCGCGTCAAAGCCAACCTGCCCTCGGCGCGGCGGTTGCTCCTTCTCATTTTGGCAATGACCCTCTTTTTGGCGCTGCAAGGAACCTGGCTCTTTGCCATTCTGGGCTTGGTGGCGCTGATACTACTCACCGTTGCCATTCTCTTTCTTTCCCTTCAACCCGCATAAACACCCCACACAAAAGGACACCCCTCTCCCATGACCAACTGGCTGGAAGTTTCTCTCACTGTTAACGGCGAACTGGCAGAAGCCGTTGCCGATGTATTGGGGCGCTTTGCCCCCAATGGCGTAATGACCGAGCAATCGGTGGAATTTTTGAATGACGAAGATGAAGGAACCCCCAGCGGAGATGTCACCGTCCGCGCTTACCTGCCGGTGAACGAAGAAACGCCCCAAACCCAGCACCGGCTGGAAGAAGCCCTCTACTACCTGGGAACCATCCAACCCTTGCCCGCCCCC
>DYNS01000149.1 GCA_020720965.1 Anaerolinea sp.
AGGCTGGCGCTGATGTCGATGCTCTGGTTTTTCCAGTGGAAGGGCTTGTCCAGGCTGGCGAGAATCTTTTTTGCGATGACCGGCAGGTTTTGCGGGTTCAGGTCTGCCAGTTGCAGCATTGCCAAAAGACCGGGGCGCTTGGTTTGGCGCAACTGCCTAAGCCCCATTTGTGCCATCCAACGCGCATCGCCGCGCAGGGTCGCCAGGTCGGCAATCGTCCCCAGGGCTGCCAGGTCTAGCAGGGTTGAGGGTGCGAGGGCGGCGGAATGGGCTTGCAGGAGGGCTTCTGCCAGTTTGTAGGCAACTCCCGCGCCGGGCAGGGGCGCGAGGGGGTGTTCCGGCGGCAGTTGTTTGGGGTTGACGATGGCGAAGGCGGGTGGCAGAGTCTCTCCCAGGTCGTGATGGTCGGTGATGATGACATCGACTCCTGCTTTTTGCGCGTAGGCAATAGACGAATGGGCGGTGATGCCGGTGTCGCAGGTCAAAATTAACTGTGCCCCGGCGAGAATCTTCTCCTTTAGGCGCGGCAATGCCACCCCATGGCTTTCTCTTGCCCGGTTGGGGATGTGATACTGCACCTTTGCCCCCAACGCGCTCAGGGTTTCGACCAAAATGGAGGTGGCGGTCTGCCCGTCCACGTCAAAATCGCCCCAAACCAGGATGACTTCGCCCCTACGCAAGGCGGCGGAGATGCGCCCGACTGCTTTTTCCATCCCCGGCAGTTGGTAAGCGGATGCAGGCTGATACTGCTCCGGGTGCAAAAACGCCTCCGCCTGGGCAGGGGTCTGAATACCCCGGCGGTGCAGGGCGGCAGCGAGGAGGGGGCTGTAGCCCGTCAGCGGCGCGGCGGGCGGGGGAGGGGTTATCCAGCGCATATCAAAGTTCAACTTCCGCGCTGTCCATCAGGTCAAGTTCGGTTTCGGCTTCCCTGTCCTGGTCGTTTATCCCGCCTGCACCAATTCCCCGCTCGCAGAGCGAGCGATACACGCAGTAAGTGCATTTATTTTCGGCAGATGTTGGGGGAAAATAGGTTTGCCTGGCAATTTGGGAGGCGCGTTCTTGCAATTCCTGCCAGTCTTCCTTAAATTGGCGGGCGGAATAAGGCAGGCGGATAGTCTCCTGGGGGTGTTCGGCGAACCAGTACACCATTTCGATTTGTTCCGGGTCTATCTCTTTACCGTTATGGAGGTGTTTGCCCGCTACCGTCAGCAGAGCGCGATAGACTCGTGTTTGCCAGCGTTTTCTCAGCGCATCGCTGGAGGGGTGTTTGCGCTCGGTTTTCCAGTCGTACAGGATGATTTTGCCCTCTGGCAGGCTGGCGAGCAGGTCAAACTTGGCGGTCAGACGAAAGGGCGGCAAAGGCGCAGAGAGGGATGCCTCCGGGCGCAGGCTGAGGGCGGCGGGTTCCTCCGCCAGGAAGCGCAGCAGATTTTCCAGCCAGCGGCGAAGGTTGGGGGTGTTGGCGAGGGGCGCAAGTTTTTCGGGGGGGATTCCCAGCAGGTATTGTTGCGCCAGCAGGTGAAAGTCGCTGCCTTCTTGCAGGTGTTTCTCGTTTTCCAGGGCGGGGGCGCTTTCTTCTGCCGGGTAAGGCAGCTGTTCTATGTGGCGCAGTTCAAAACGGCGTTCACAATCGGCGTAATCTTGCAGGGAAGATTGGGAGAGTTGGGACGGAAGCATGGTTTAATTGTGCCATAGAATACTCACAAAAAATGGATAGACTTTGCAAGTGCAGGGGGATGAGACTGCCAAACATACAATAAGGAGCCTGAATGAGCGCATTGACCGATTTTCGTCAAGAGAAAGATGCTTTTTACAAAAACAGCCGCCAATCTCCGCTAACGGCGGCACAGCGCAAGGTCTTTACCGGGCTTGCCTACTACCCGGAAACCGCCTCCCTGCGCCTGGAACTGCCCCTGGAGCGTTTGCCCCACCCCAAAACGGTCGTTTTGGCAACCTCCACCGGCGAAGACCGCGAATATTCGCAGGCTGGTCAGGTGCGGTTCACCGTAGGTGCTGAGCAGGTTGCTTTGCAAGTATACGAATCGGAGGACGGTTCTTTCTTTTTGCCTTTTGTAGATGCCACCGCCCCAACCGAGACCTACGGCGCAGGGCGTTACCTCGACCCGCAAGAAGTGCGCCCCGGCATTTTGCTGGTGGATTTTAACCTGGCATATAACCCCTACTGCGCCTACAACGAGCGCTGGTCTTGCCCCCTGCCCCCGGCGGAAAACCGTCTTTCTGTGCGCCTGGAGGCGGGCGAGAAGAACCTGCCCCTGCCATGAAGGTCATCATCAACGCCGCCATGAGCCTGGATGGCAAAATTGACACGGTGGAGCGCCGGGGCGCTTCTCTCTCCTCCCCGCAGGATAAGCGCCGGGTGCTGGAACTCCGCGCCAGCGTGGATGCCGTTATGGTGGGCGGTAACACCCTTCGGCAGGAAAACCCCAAACTGACGGTAAAACTGCCAGAACTGGAGCAGCAGCGCATCCTGAAAGGTTTACCGCCCAACCCGGCAAAGGTCGCCATTAGCACCCGCGCCGAGTTGGACCTGCAAGGCGATTTTGTGCGCGTTGGGCAGGCGCAGCGAATTCTATTTTGTACCTCTCTCGCCCCCGCCAGGCAGATTAACGTTCTGAAAGAGTTGGGCGTGCAGGTGTTTCTTTGTGGAGAAAAAAAGGTAGACTTGCCCCAAGCCTTTAACGCCCTGGCATCTCTCGGCATCCAAACCCTCATGCTGGAGGGCGGTTCCACCCTGATTGCCGAGTGCATTTCTTTAGGGCTGGCGGATGAACTGCTGGTTTACGTTGCGCCCAAACTTTTCGGTGGGGCAACTGCGCCTTCTTTGGTGGGCGGCGGCGGGTGGGTAGAATCGAGTGCGAAAATGCTCCGGCTGGTGAATGCTCAGGTCTTCGATGAATTGGGCGGTCTCCTCCTGCATTACCAATTCCTGTAACTTTTTGTGGAGATGAATATGTCAATACAACTTCCTGTACAACAATTGCTAGAAGAAAGCGCCGCGCACGAGTGCGAAGGCGTTGGCGAACAGCGGGTTTGCGTAAAAATTGTTTCTATTGCGGAACTTCCCACCCGTTTTGGTGATTTTCAGATTGTGGCGTTTGAAAACAACCGCGATGGCAAGGACCATATCGCCATTGTGCGCGGCGATGTCACCAATGCCGAAGAAGTTGCCGTGCGCCTGCATTCCGAATGTCTCACCGGCGATGCTCTAGGTTCTTTGCGCTGTGACTGCCGCGACCAGTTGGAAGCCGCTCTTACCGCCATTGGCAAACTGGAGCGCGGCATTGTGCTGTATCTCCGTCAGGAGGGGCGCGGCATTGGGCTGGCGAATAAGATTCGAGCCTATGCCCTGCAAGACTTCGGCATGGACACAGTGGAAGCCAACCTCGCCCTCGGTTTTCGGGATGACGAGCGCGATTATGCTGTTGCCGCGCACATGCTCGCCTCTCTCAAAGTCCGCAGCATTCAACTGATGACCAACAACCCCCGCAAAATTGACGACCTCAAGCGTCTCGGCGTAAATGTTACCGGGCGTTTGCCCCATGTGCTGCCGCCCAACCCGCACAATGAATTTTATCTGCGTACCAAAGCCCAAAAATCCGGTCACATGATAGACCTGCGCGACTTTAAGGGCAAAGTTCACCTGCCAGAACAAAGCGACCGCCCTGTGGTAAAAGGCATGACCGAAGAGCAGGTGAAAGCCCTGTACGAGTAAACCCGCTTGGCAGCCATCCTCACCTCCCTTTCCAAAATTCCGCGCGTTAGCCTGTTCTTTGTGGCGCTGTGGGTATTCACCCTTATTTCCCTGCCCATTGTCGGCTGGGTTTGGGGGACAGAGGCTCAACTGCGCGGCATGAGCATGGGCGTATTGATGCAAGCCCTGGCGGTGATGGCGGCGCTCTTCCCCGCTTGGGGCTTGCGCCGCACCGCCCAAGCCTTTTTGCTGGTGGGCGTTCTCTCCTACCTGGCGGAACTTATCGGCTCCAGTACCGGGATTCCCTTTGGCAGGTATCACTACACCGACCTGTTGCAGCCCCAACTGGTAGGGGTTCCGTTGCTCATCCCCTTGGCGTGGATGATGATGCTCCCGCCCGCCTGGGCAATTGCCCGGCTCGCTTTGCCTTCCGCGCCGCGCCTGGCTCATGCCCTGCTCTCTGCCGCCGCCTTTACCGCCTGGGATTTATTCCTCGACCCCCAAATGGTGATGTTCGGCTTCTGGGTCTGGGAGCAGCCCGGCGAATACTTTGGCATTCCTCTGGTCAACTACCTGGGCTGGTTTCTCGTCTCCACCCTGCTCACCCTTGCCGCCCGCCCCAAAGACCTGCCCCTCGCCCCGCTTGCCCTCATTTACGTCCTCACCTGGCTCTTACAATCGGTAGGTCAGGGAATATTTTGGGGGCAACCCCTGCCAGCCCTGGCAGGCTTCATCGGCTGCGGCATCTTTGTGTGGCTGGCAGTGCGGCGTAACATTCCCTAGCCGCCCCTTCGCCATCCGCCCTCATCCGAACTCCGCTTCCAAAATCCGTTGCTCCCTTTCCCTCACCCCTGGCTGTATCTATTTATCTCCTACCTCCTGGGCTCCCTTCCCTTCTCGGTTTGGATTGCCCGTTTGGCAGGCGCTGACCCGCGCCAGGTTGGCGACCAGAACCCCGGCGCGACCAACGCCCTCAAAGCCGGGGGTAAATGGGTTGGCTTGCTCGCCCTCCTGTTGGATATTTCCAAAGCCGCCGCACCCATAGGGATGGCGTACCAGATATATCAATGGCGCGGCGCAGAGATGGCGCTCATCGCTCTTGCGCCTTTGTTGGGACATGCCTACTCTCCCTTTCTCCGTTTTCGCGGCGGCAAAGCCCTCGCCACTGCCCTGGGGGTATGGATTGGGCTAACCCTCTGGCAGGTTCCTCTTGTTGCTCTCGCGGGCATTACCCTTTGGTATCTTCTCTTCAAAAACCCCGGTTGGGCAGTTCTCTTCACTCTGGCGGGCATGGCAATCTTCCTGCTTCTCTTTCGCCCCGACCCTTTTTTGCTGTACGGGGTACTCGCGCCTCAATCCGCTCTGCTAATTTTTAAGCACCGCCATCACTTTCTGCAATCCCCCAGCAAGAGAAAAGCCTGATGGAAGCCATCCTCGCCTTGCTTTTTCTACCATTATCCGTTTTTGCCTTCGTTGCCGTCCTCAACGCCTTCACCTTTCCGCGTCTCAAACTGCCATCAACCCCGCCCGGTGGCGCGGAACTGCTCTCCGTCCTTATTCCGATGCGTAACGAAGCCGCCGTCATTGCCCCAACCGTCCGCAGTTTACTGCAACAGACAGACCCTCACTTCGAGGTATTGATTCTCGATGATGGCTCGGAAGACGGCTCGGCGCAGGTTGCCCTGCAAGCCGCCAACGGCAACCCCCGGTTGCGGGTGTTGAAAGGGCAACCCCTGCCTCAGGGCTGGTTCGGCAAACCCTGGGCGTGTCACCAACTCTCCACCCAAGCCTCCGGCAGCCTGCTCCTCTTCACCGATGCGGACGTACACTGGCAGCCCGGCGCTTTCTCCGCCTTACGGCAGCAAGCCCAATCCACCCGCGCCGACCTGCTGACCGTGTGGCCCACTCAAACGACTCAAACCTGGGGCGAGCGTCTCATTGTCCCCCTTATGGCTTTTTCCATTCTGGCATATTTGCCCGTCCTGGCAGTTCATCACCTGCCCTCGCCTGCCTTTGCCGCTGCCATGGGGCAGTGTTTGCTTTTTCGCCGTTCCGCCTACCAGCAAATTGGCGGTCATGCCGCCATTCGCCACAGCATCGTAGATGACATGGCATTCGCCTATGCCATCAAACGCCATCGCCTGCGCCTCCGTGCCGCCGATGCCAACCGATTCATCCATACCCGCATGTACCAAAACGGGCGGCAAGTGCTTTGGGGTTTTGCCAAAAACATTTTGGCGGGTCATGCCAACAGCCCTCTCCTTTTGTTACTTTCCAGCCTCTTTCATCTGATGCTTTTCGTGCTGCCCTGGGTTCTCTTCGCTGCATCCCTTTTTCCCTGGCAGCCCTCTCTCGCCTGGTCATCTTTCCTGCTCATTTCCCTCGGTGTTCTCACCCGCGCCCTCACCGCCCTTGTCTCGCGCCAGCGGATTTTCGATTCGTTCCTTCTGCCCCTCTCCGTACTGGGGATGACCCTCATCGCCGTTCAATCTGTCCTTTGGCGCTTCACCGGTAAAACGCAGTGGAAAGGGCGTACACTCACCCCAAAAGCCTGATATAATTCCCCCGTTAAATTTTCAGGAGGCATACCCCACTTATGGAAACGTATATTGAAATCGGTTTAATCATCACGTCCATCGCCCTTATCGTCAGCGTCATCTTACAGAGCAAGGGCGCAGGCTTGGGCGGGCTCACCGGCGCGGATACCGGCGCAGTCTTTTCTGCCCGGCGCGGCATCGAGCGGACTTTGTTCTTCGTCACCATTGGTCTGAGCGTTCTCTTTTTCGTGCTCGCCATCCTGGCGATTATTATCTATCGCTTCTAACCCTCTCGCAGAAGAACGAAAGGCTCGCTCCACTTGGCTTTTAAAGGCTGGGGCGCGCCTTTCTTTTTATCTATGATAAAAAAACTACGCTGGCAAATCCTGGTCGTTTTTCTCACATCGGTTGTTGTCGCGGCGCTCCTCCTTACCCAAAACCCAACCGCAACCGTCTTCTCGCCTCAGCCCGCCGAAGGTGGCATTTATACCGAAGCCCTGGTCGGCTCTCTTGGCAGGCTTAATCCCCTCTTAGACAGATTCAACCCGGCAGACCGCGCCATCAATCGCCTGCTCTTTAGCGGGCTGATTAAGTTTAACGCCAACGGGCTGCCTACCCCAGACCTCGCCGAGTCTTGGGGGGTTTCGCAGGATGGGACAATCTACAACCTTTCCCTCCGCTCCGACGCCCTCTGGCACGACTCCACCCCCCTCACCAGTGCGGATGTTGTTTACACCATCGAACTCATCCGCCACGATTCATCCATCTTCCCGGCGGATGTGCGCGAACTGTGGAGAAACGTCCAGGTGAAAATTCTGGACGAACACACCCTCCAGTTCATCCTGCCCGAACCCTTTGCCCCTTTCCTGGATTACCTCACCTTTGGCATTTTGCCCCGGCATCTGCTCGAAAGCACCCCACCGGAGCAAATCCCCGCTGCTGCCTTCAACCTTGCCCCCATCGGCTCTGGACCCTACCGCTTCGAGCGCCTCATTATCGAAAACGGAC
>DYNS01000474.1 GCA_020720965.1 Anaerolinea sp.
CGCGAGAAAACCGAGTGCTGTTCCTTTGGTGGGGTCATGTGGCTGGCAAACCGCCCGGTGGCAGAAAAGATGGTGAAAAATAGGATTCACCAAAGCCCGCTGGACTATGTGACCTACTGCGCCATGTGCCGCGATTTTTTTGCCCGGCACGGCAAGCGGACTTTGCACCTGTTAGATTTACTGTACGGCGATGCCCGCGCCGATGCCCCTGCGGTGGGATTCTCTCAGCGGCACGAAAACCGCGCCCGATTAAAAGAAAAATTATTGCGAGAGTTATGGAGTGAAACCATGCCTGAGAGCGCAAATTTTGAGCAGATTCGTCTGGTCTTACCGGAGGACGTGCAAAAAATGGTGGAAGACCGCCTGATTTTGGTGGAAGATATGCAAAAAGTGCTGGAGCATGCCGAGAGAACCGGCAAACGCATGTTTAACGCCAAAACCGGGCATTACCTGGCTTCGTTTAAACCCCACAGTGTGACGTATTGGGTGGAATACCTGCCCCAACCCGATGGCGCGTTTCTGGTGCTAAAGGCTTATAGCCATCGGATGGAAATTGGGATAGGAGGGTTAAGATGAGTGGGTATTTTGACGAGACAAAATACGAAGGTTGGCTATGCGCTACCTGCAACCAGCCAATGCAACTGGGCAAGGTAGATGTTTCGTATTTGGGGAATTCATTCCCGGTAGACTTGTTGAAATGCCCCCAATGCGGGCTGGTATTGATTCCGGAAGAATTGGCGCTGGGCAAAATGGCAGAAGTGGAAAAGGCGCTGGAGGACAAATAAGTGTCCATTCCGCTGTATGAACACCCCGTTTGGCAGACCACCCCAGAGCAGGTGATGCGCCCCGGAGGGCTGACGGTTACAGAACGGGCTTTTTCGCTCTGCAACCTGGCTGGCGGCAGCCGGGTGTTGGATGTCGGCTGTGGCAGAGGCGTTACCCTGCGACATTTAACGGCGCGATACGGTCTGCGCGGCGTGGGGGTGGATGTCTCCGCCGTTTTATTAAGCGGGGCAAAACAGGCAGGTGAGGGCGTGGTATACGCCCTCGCCAAAGGTGAGCGGCTGCCCCTGGCAGATGAGTGTATGGATGCCGTTTTCTCCGAATGTACCCTATCCCTATTTGAAGCAGAAACCGCACTGGGGGAGTGCGTAAGGGTGTTAAAACCAGATGGCTACTTCGTCCTCAGCGATTTGTACGCTCGCAAGGCAGAGGGAATTGAGGCATTACGCCGCCTCCCGCTGGAGAGTTGCCTGCGTGCGGCAATGAGCCGGGAGGAGATTGAGCGATTGGTCGCCGCCTGCGGGTTACAGGTACTCGCCTGGCAAGATTGCTCGGAGGATTTGAAGCATTTTCCGCTTTGCACCCTTTCCACCGCTGCCAGCATACACCCGTTTGACCTGGTCATTGCCGCCGGAAAGGCGAAGTTGGGCTATTATTTTTTGGTGGCGCAGAAAAAAGAAGGTGCATGATGGACGATGTATGGGAAGAATTGATGAAACTACGCCAACAGGGCTTTTATTGCAGCCAGATGATTCTCTTACAAGGGCTGGAGATGACCGGCAAAACCAACCCGGATTTAATCCGCGCCATGCACGGGCTGGCAGGCGGTTTAGGCTCTTCTGGCGAGCTGTGCGGCGCGTTAACCGGCGGCGCCTCCCTGCTGGGGCTATACGCCGGAAAAGGCGAGCCAGGGCAGCCCGAAGACCCTCGGCTGGATTTTATGGTGCAGGATTTGGTCAACTGGTTCAAAACAGAGTATGGCGAACCCTTCGGCGGCATCCGCTGCGCCGAAATTTTGGCAGGAGATAGCCGCAACCAAACCGTCCGCTGCCCGCTGATGGTGATAGGAGTGCTGCAAAAGGTGAAGGACTTACTGGTGGAAAACGGGTACGACCTCTCTGGGATGGAATAATGAAAAAGGATAAACATCATGCC
>DYNS01000475.1 GCA_020720965.1 Anaerolinea sp.
TTGCGGGCGGGTCATTTCTGCAATCGTCTCGCGCCGCAAAATGGAGGCGTTCAGAAAACTTTGCCCAAAGGCTGCCACTTCACGCGCGTTGGAAAACATGCCCGCGTGACCCGAAACTCCGCCCAGCCGCCAGGCATTTTCGTCGTGGACTTCGCCCACCATGCGCCGTCCGCGCCAGTGACAAAATTCAGTCGGGGCGATGTGGGCGGTCTCGTGGGATTGAGATGTGGGCAGGTAGCGGGTGGATTCCAGTCCGAGCGGGCGGGTGACGCGCTGATGGATGGCTTCGTCAAGCGGACTCCCCGTCAGCCTGCTGATTGCCAGCCCAAGCAGAATCAACCCGACATCGCTGTACAAAATTCGCCCGCCCGTCGGGTACGAGAAGAACGTGCCGAGCGCCATGCGGTAGGCAGATTCCACATCCGCCTGATCTTTGAACGGACGCCAGGCAGGCAGCCCAGAGTTGTGAATGAGCAAATTGCGGAAGGTGACTTTGCCTGCGTCCACCAGCCCCAATTGGTCGGTTACTTGCACGGTTTTGTCCCACTCCAGCGGATTTTCATAGGGCTGAATGGGGCGCAGTCCGTCAAACTCTGGCAGAATTTCGCGCACGGGCGTATCGAGCGTCACCCTGCCCGCTTCAACCAGAGTCATAAACGCGGCGGTGGCATACAGTTTGGTGACCGAAGCCATGTCAAATAGTGAGTCGCTGGTGGTGGGTCGCTGGCGGGTTTCAGGGTCGAGAAAGCCAAAGGCAGATTCGTGAATCAGTTTGCCCCTGTGCCGAATCGCCAGTTGCGCCGCTGGGGTGAGAGTGGAATGCAGAATGCGGAATGAGGAATGAAGAATGTGCGCTTCGCGCGAGGAATGAGGAATGCTGGCTTCTTCATTCTGACTTCTGCCTTCTGCCTTCTTCATTCTGCCTTTTTCATTCTGACTTCTGCCTTCTTCATTCTGCATTTCTTTAAAGAGGCTGAGATATTGGTTGTAAATTTTGAAGCCAAATTTTTCGTACAGGTCGGTCAGGCTCGTCCAGTCAATGACACAGCCGCGCACGCCCAGCGTTTGCAGGTGAACGGCGGCGGCGTCTATCAGGTAGCCGCCCAAGCCTTGTCCGCGCACCGCTTTGGAAATCCCCAGCGGACCCAACTGCCCCCAGGGGCGCGGCAAACGCTGCGGATAAAACCGCTCGACGGGACGTTCCGAATCTTCAAGTGTGAGGCGGCAAAAGCCATGCACTGCGTCATCCACGCGCAGTAGCAAAAAGTCCGCCGCGCGCCCGCCGTTTTGGATAAATTCTCTGGCTTCAAATTCCCAGCGACCTGGATACTCGCGCGTCAAAAATTCAAGCAGCAGCGGTTCTTCACCCGCCTGCATGGGCGCAAGTTCGGCGTGGCTGGGCTGGGCGTACAGGGCTTGATAATCGCCCAAGTCGCGGGCAAGGTCGTATTCGTAGGGTTGCTCGGCGGGAGAGGTGTAGCCGTGCTTCTCAAAAAATGGCAAATTCTCGCGCACGGCATACGGCAAGCCTGGCGCAAAGGGGCGCAGACTGCCGCCAATGCGAATGCGTTTGCAGCCTTTTTCCCTGAGCCAGCCTTCCGCCCACTGGATTAATTCCGAACCCCATCCCTGCCTCTGCGCGGATGGATGGACGGCGAGGGCGTTGATCCATCCGATGTTGGCAATGCTCGCCAGCACAAATCCAACGGCTTCTCCATTTTCAATCGCCAGCCGCCCCGCTAGGCTTTCTCCGCTGGAGGGGATGAGGTTGTACGCCAAAAGCCGCTCATTGAGCGGAAAATCGGCGGGCGCGGCGGCGTTCCAAATGCGGAGCGCGGCGGCGTGGTGGGCAGGGGTAAAGGGGATGAGCATAGGATACTAATTACCAATCGGCAGGACGCCGACAGGTTGAATCTTTCCCGTCAGCACGTCCA
>DYNS01000476.1 GCA_020720965.1 Anaerolinea sp.
CGAATCCGCGCTGCCACCCAAAAGCACGGAACCCTGCTGATTGCGGACGAAGTGCAAACCGGCTTGGGGCGCACCGGCAAACTTTGGGGGGTGGAACACTGGAAGGTTGTCCCGGATATTATTGCAGTGGCGAAATCGCTTGGCGGTGGGGTCATGCCCATCAGCGCCGTCATCACCACCGAAGAAATCTTCCAATCTTTTATGTATCCCAACCCGTTTTTGCAAACCACCACCACCGGCGGCGGGGCGCTGGCTTGCGCGGCTGCCATTGCCGCCATCAACGTCACCGTGCGGGATAGGTTGTGGGAAGCCGCCGCCCAAAAAGGCGAGTATATTATGGGGCGGGTGCAGGCTTTGGCGCAGAAGTACCCGCAAGTATATAAAGATGTCACCGGCAAGGGCTTGCTCATTGGGCAGCACTTCCAAACCCCGGAACTGGGCGGGCAGGTGGCGGCGGAACTGTTTAAGCGCGGTGTGCTGGTCGCCGGAACCCTGACGAGCGCCCAAACCATCCGCATTGAGCCGCCCCTTGTCATTACCCCGGAAGAAATTGAGCAAGGGCTTGCCGCGCTGGAAGAGGCAGTGGCGGCAGTGGCTGGGTAGAGTTCGTCATTTTTGAACGAGGAGAAGCGCATGAGCGAGTTTGCGGTTGAGTTGCGAGATGTTGTCAAAACCTTCCAAACCCCGGAAGGCGGAACGGTGAACGCCGTTGACCATGTGGATTTGCAAATTAAACATGGCGAATTTTTCTCCCTGCTGGGGTCTTCGGGCTGCGGCAAAACAACCTCGCTGCGGATGGTTGCCGGGTTCGAGTGGCCCACCGGCGGCGAAGTGTATATCGACGGGCAGCCGCAGGGGCATAAGCCGCCCTTTCAGCGCACGGTCAATACCGTTTTTCAAAGTTACGCCCTGTTTCATCACCTTACGGTGTACGATAACGTGGCATTTGGGCTGGAAATGGCAAAAACGCCCAAAGACCAAATTCGCCGCCGGGTGGGAGAAGCCCTGGAGATGGTGAAACTGGGCAAGATGGAAAAACGCTATCCCCGTCAACTCTCCGGCGGTCAGCAGCAGCGGGTGGCGCTGGCGCGGGCGCTGGTGAACCGCCCCAAGGTGCTGCTGCTGGATGAACCCCTCGGCGCGTTAGATTTGAAACTGCGTAAAGAAATGCAGGTGGAACTCAAAGCCCTGCAACGCGAAGTCGGCATTACCTTCGTTTTCGTCACCCACGACCAGGAAGAAGCCCTCAGCATGAGCGACCGCATCGCCGTGATGAGCCAGGGCAAGGTGATGCAAATTGGCTCCCCGGTGGAAATTTACGAGCGCCCCAACTGCCGCTTTGTGGCAGATTTCATCGGCGAGACGAACATCCTCAACGGCGAGGTACGCGAGGTGGAAGGAGAAAAGGCGAAGGTCTATGTCCCTGCCCTGGAGCAGGAAATTACCGGTTTCATGCAAACCCGCTTTCAGACCGGGCAAGAAGTGGCAATCTCCATCCGCCCGGAGAAAATCCGCCTGGCGGAACAGCCAGGGCTAAAGATGAACGTCTTTCCGGTGGTCGTCAAAGAAATCTCCTACATCGGGTCGGATACGCGGGTTTGGGTGCAGGCGGGTAAAACCACCCTCAAAGTGTGGGAACAGAACACCATCTCCACCCTGGATGAGGACGCTTACTTCCAGCACGAAGAACAAGCCTGGGCAACCCTCTTCCCCGAAAACGTGCTTGTTCTACCCCTGGACTAGGAGGCGGTATGTTACAAAAACTGCGAGAAGACAAATCTCTGCAAGGGCTTCTGCTCATGCTCCCGGCTCTGGTTTTCATGGTCGGGCTGCTTATCATCCCGCTGCTGCTCACCCTCGTCATCAGTTTTGGGCAGCGCAGCCCGGATGGAAACGTGATTTACACCTTCAGCCTGGATAACTACGTCCGCCTG
>DYNS01000150.1 GCA_020720965.1 Anaerolinea sp.
CACTCTGCGCGGTCTGCGGCGGCGCGGCGTGCCTCCCCAAGCCATTGTCAACTTTGTCACCGGCACGGGAGAGACCAAAAACGACAGTTGGGTGGAGATGGGGCAGCTGGAAGCCCTCATCCGGGACGAGCTCAACCGCACCGCACCGCGCCGCATGGCAGTGCTGCACCCCCTCAAACTGGTCATCGATAACTACCCCGAAGACCAAACCGAGCAAATGGAAGCAATCAACAACCCGGAAGACCCCTCCGCTGGAAGCCGCGAAATCCCCTTCTCCAAAGTCCTCTACATTGAACAAGACGACTTCCGCGAAACGCCCCCGCCCAAATACTTCCGCATGTTCCCCGGCAACGAAGTCCGCCTGCGCTACGCCTACCTGGTCAAGTGTACTCACGTCATCAAAGACGAAGCCGGAAACATCACCGAAGTCCACGCCACCTACGACCCCGCCACTCGCGGCGGCGATGCGCCGGATGGTCGCCGGGTAAAATCCACCATTCACTGGGTTTCGGCGCAGCACGCCCTTCCCGCCGAAGTGCGCCTCTACGAGCAGCTCTTCGCGGTAGAACGCCCGGACGATAGCGAAGACATGGAAAGCATCCTCAACCCGAACTCCCTACAAATCCTCCGGGATTGCCGCCTGGAACCCTCCCTGACTGCCACCGCCCCCGGCGAAAAATTCCAGTTCGAGCGCACCGGCTACTTCTGCACCGACCCCGATTCCACCCCCGAAGCCCCGGTCTTCAACCGCACCGTCACCCTCAAAGACACCTGGGCAAAAATGGAACAGAAACAGAAATAACTGTGTGATACAATAGCCAAAATCTAAACCCTGAAAGGAGATGCCAAATTTTATGAAAGTTGTAAACAGCACCCACCCGGTATTTTTTGGCGTACCTCCGCGCAGGCGCTTTTCTTAGCGCATTCTCTTCTGCCGCAGGCTCGCCAGCCTGCGGCTTTTTTTTACCGCAGGCATACACCCTGCGGTTTTTCTTTTAACTCTCACCATTACCATGAATACCAAAATTAACCCATCCTCTTACGACTCTTTTGAAGAAGACTTGCCTCAACCGCGCCGCAAACCGCGCCCCACCAAACCCTCCAAAGCCACCCTTGCCTTTGTGCAGCAACAAGACGACACCCGCTCCAGTTTTCAGTTCACCTACAAAGCCGCCCGTTTTGAAGAATGGTGGCTGCTCGATTCGCTGGGAGAATTTTACGAACATCAATGGGTGTCGGATGTTCTGCGGCGGGTGAAAGGCGGAAAAGAAGCCTCGGTCTACCTCTGCCGCGCCGGAAGCGCCATCCCTGCCGCCCAATTTGCCGCCGCAAAAGTGTACCGCCCGCGCATGTTACGCAACCTGAAGAACGATGCCGCCTACCGCGAAGGGCGCACCGACCTGGATGCCGAAGGCAGGCATGTGATTAAGGACGCAGACCTGCACGCCATGGCAAAACGCACCGCCTACGGCGAAGAGCTGCGCCACACCTCCTGGATTGCCTACGAATTCAACACCCTCAAAAAACTGCACGCCGCCGGGGCAGACGTGCCAGAACCCTTTGCCATGCAAAAAAACGCCATCCTGCTGGAATACATCGGTGATGAGTTTGCCCCCGCCCCCACCCTCAACGAGGTCTCTTTGGAACCGGACGAGGTGGAGCCGCTCTTCGACCGGGTTCTTGCCAACATTCAAATTCTGCTGCGCGCCGGGTTCATTCACGGCGACCTTTCGGCGTATAACATTTTATATTGGGAGGGCAATATCTCGCTGATAGATTTCCCCCAGGTGGTAAGCGTAACCCAAAACCGCAACGCCTACCGCATCTTTGGGCGGGATGTTGCCAGGGTGTGCGACTACTTCACCCGTCAGGGGCTAAATCTCAACCCTGGCAAAATTGCCTCGGATTTGTGGCAGGCGCAGGGGCTAACGCCGCGCCCGGCAGTGGATGTGCGCCTGTTGGATGCGGAAAACCCTCAGGACCGGGCGCTCTGGCAGGGTGCGGAAAACTGAACAAAAAACGGGACACTGGCGAGTGTCCCGTTTTCTTTTGGTTAGGCTTCGTCTTTCTTTTCCGTCAGGCGCAAATCGAGTTTGATTTGCAGGTCGCGCAGTTGTCTTTCGCTGGCAGGGGAGGGAGCGTCTGCCATCAGGTCGCGCCCGGCCTGGTTCTTGGGGAAGGCTATCACCTCGCGAATGTTGGGTTCGTCCGCAAAGAGCATGACAAGCCGGTCTATGCCGGGAGCCATGCCGCCATGCGGCGGCGCGCCGTATTGAAAGGCTTCGATGAGATGCCCAAACTTTGCCTGAATTTCTTCTTCCTTGAGCCCAATTAACTCAAAGACCTTTTGCTGAATATCGCTGCGGTGAATACGGATGGAGCCGGAAGCCGTCTCGTAGCCGTTAAGAACCATGTCGTAAGCGTCTGAAAGGATTTGGGAGGGGTCGGTCTCAAACTTGGGCAGGTCTTCCATTTTGGGCATGGTGAAGGGGTGATGGGCGGCATCCCACTTCTTGTCTTCTTCGTTGTATTCAAACATGGGGAAATCCAGCACCCAGGCAAAAGCCAGGGTGTTGGGGTCTGCCAGGTTCAGGCGGTCACGCATCAGCAAGCGCAAGGCGCTGAGAGTTTTGTTGGCAACTGCCCGGCTATCCGCAATAAAAAGAACCAGGTCGCCGGTGTTTGCCCCGGTAAGGGTCTGAATGGCTTGCACTTCTTCTGGCTTGATGAACTTTTGGGCAGTGCCTTTCATTCCATCGGCGGTAAGCGCCAGGGTGGCAAGCCCTTTTGCGCCCTGTTCTTTGGCAAAGGTCGTCAGCTCGTCCACCTGCTTGCGGGTGTAGTCGGCGCAGCCGGGGGCAACAATGCACTTGATAACTCCGCCGCTTTCGATGACGGCGCGGAAGACCTGAAAATCGGTTTGGGCAAAGAGGTTGTTAAGGGTATAGAGTTCCATGCCAAAGCGCAGGTCGGGTTTGTCGTTGCCGTAACGCTCCACCGCCTCGGCATGAGAAAGGCGCAGCCAGGGCGAGGCGAGCAGACGCTTGTGAGGCAAAATCTCCTTCACCATTTGGGTAAACAGGTCTTCCACCAGGGCAAGGATTTCATCACGCTGAACGAAGGACATTTCCAGGTCCAGTTGGGTAAACTCCGGCTGACGGTCCCCGCGCAGGTCTTCGTCCCGCAGGCAGCGGGCAATTTGATAGTATTTATCAAACCCGGCAACCATCAGCAGTTGTTTCAACTGCTGCGGCGACTGCGGCAAGGCGTAGAACATGCCCGGTTGCAGGCGGGAAGGCACGAGGTAATCCCGCGCCCCTTCCGGGGTGGTTTTGAAGAGCAGAGGCGTTTCAATATCCAAAAACCCGCGTGAGTTGAGGTACTCCCGAATGAACTGCACCACCTTGTGCCGCAAAATGATGTTGTTCTGCATCCGCTCACGGCGCAGGTCGAGATAGCGATATTTAAGCCGCACCGCTTCTTCGGTGTCTTCATCTTTATTGATAATGAAAGGCAGGGGCTTGGCAGGGTTGAGAACCTCCACCTGAAGCGCTTCCACCTCAATTTGCCCGGTTGCCAGGTTGGGGTTTTCTGCCCCTTCCGGGCGCAGACGCACAACCCCGGTCACTTGCAGCACCCATTCCGAGCGGGCATCCTGGGCTTTTGCCGCCTGCGGGTTGGCAGGGTCGGCGACAATTTGGACGAGACCATAGCGGTCTCGCAGGTCTAAAAAGGTGATGCCGCCATGGTCACGCTGACGGTGAACCCACCCGGCAAGGGTGACGGTCTGACCGGCATGAGCGGGGCGAAGTTCGCCGCAGGTATGTGTTCGGTACATAGTTCAATCTCCTGGTTAAAAAATATCGCCCGCGCATCTGGCAAAAAGCGGGCGATTCTCTCTCTGGGTGGGCAAAAAGCGCCGGGGCAAAATTATAGCATATTTATCTCACCGGATGGTGAAAAATTGCGCGAACCGCCTTTCGCTTAAGGTATAATTACTCGACCTGCATTTTTGCAGCCTATTCCAACTGGCAAGGCTTCCCGTTATGACAAACCTCCCCCTGAAACTACCGGCTGAATACTGGAGCAACTTCTCCATTATGCAGCGGGACGTAGATTTTATTCAAAATCACCTTTTTGAAGTAGAAACCCCCCTCTCCACTCATCAACTTGCTCTGGTGCTGGTGCAGGAATGCCTGCGAATTGAAGCCGAAGACCAGTTAAAACAAAACCTCGCCGATGGAGCGCTCTACCTGCCCAAAGAAACTTACACCCCTGGGCAAAGGCTCATCTTCCCGGCGCTGGGAATGCGAAAAGGCAGCGTGCAAAGCGTGCGCCCTGGCAAAAACCCGGATGTCGCCCCCTTTGAAGTCATCCAAGTCCAGTTTGAAGACGGCAGCACCCGTGAGTTTGCCGCCTCGCTGGAAGAACACCGCCTCAATCACCCGGTAGAAACCTCCCTCGACCCAGAAACCGACCTGCCCTCCATCCTCGCCCGCTACGGCACAGACATCGAAAAGAAACTGGATTCCGCCCTGGCGCTGGATGAAAACCTGGTTCGGATTGCAGACGCCTGGTTCCCCCTCGCCCTACTGCTAGACATCAACACCGGGCATCTCAACCTCGCCGAAGCCATTTTGGAAATGAACAGCGGCGAACCCCTCGCCACCCAAGCCCTCATGCGGCAGTTGGATATTCCGTTGGACAGCAACCCCCAACTGACCGAATTCTCGGTCAACTACGCCCTGCAAGAAGACGGACGCTTTGATGAAGTGGGACCCGCCGGAGAAGTGCTGTGGTGCCTGCGCCGCCTGGAACCGGAACAGGTTCAAAACATCCCGGAAGCCCTGCGCTACGACCTGATGGAATACGACCGGTCTGTCCTGACCGAGCAAATGCTAAGCCTGGAAGCCGAGTTGGATGACGAGCTCAGCGAAACAGAACGCGCCCCCCTCTCCACCACCGAAGCCACCATCACCCTCACCTACCCGCATTGGCGAACCGGAACCCTGCCCGTTTCTCAACGCATCAGCGCCCTCTTCCCCACCGCCATGCACTCATCCCGCATCCGCTTCACGCTGATAGATGCCCGCACCGGCGAGCGCATCCCCGCCTGGGTTGTACGGGATTACGGTTATGTGTACGGCTTGCAAAAATGGTACCAAAAGCAAAAACTCATCCCCGGCGCATACATTCACATTCGGCGCACCCAAAACCCCGGCGAAGTACAAATTGAAGCCCGCACACACCGCGCCAATCGCGAGTGGATGCGTACCGTTTTGGCAGGCTCGGATGGAGAACTGGTCTTCGCTCTCCTCAAACACGAGGTCTCCTGCGACTATGATGAGCGAATGGCGTTCATCGTCCCAGACGAAACCACCATAGATGCCTCTTTCAAACAAAAAAGCCGCCAATCCTTCGAGCGAATTGTGCGCGAGATATTGCAAAAACTGGCAGGGCTTACCCCGCAGGGGCATGTTCACGCCGAAGAATTGTACGCCGCCGTAAACATGCTGCGCCGCACCCCGCCCGCCCCGCTCTTTGCCCTGCTGGCATCCTCTCCGCAGTTTACCCACATCGGAGATTTACACTACCGCATCGCGAGCGGCGAAACGGAAAACTAACATGAGCCTGATTAAACCAACCCTAAAAACCCGCTTTCACATCGATTTTGACTGGTGGCGGCAAAACGAAAATGATTGGCATGTTCATCTCGTGGGCTTGCTCTGCCCCGAACACCGCGAAAAGTTCGCAGACCTGGAAAACGGCACCATCATCGACTTCATTGACCCCGAAACCGCCGAAGTGCGCCCGATGGACGGTCTGCAACAAGCCATTCTCTCTCACTGCGCCACACGGGCAGACTTTGTAACCTCCCAAACCCAGCTGGTGGAAGGCGTTTTTCGCACCTTTTTAGCCAACGGCAATTCCCCGCTCACCGCAACCGAGCTGGCAGAACGGCTGGGTCGCCCGGCGAACACCATCCTCATCACCCTATCGGGACCCCGGGTGTATAAAGGCATCCGCCCGGTTTTTGACTAGCACTCCCCTCCTTTTATCCGCCCCCGTAGCTCAATGGACAGAGCAGCAGCCTTCTAAGCTGTTGGTTGTGGGTTCGAATCCCGCCGGGGGCGCCTCGTTGTACACACATCATCGGTTATATTTTTACACGCACCTACCAACGCCGGCGGTAACTTTTCCGGTTTGTACGGGGGCATCAAACGCCAAAGACATAAACCATTCTACATCAGCCATAAAACCTTTACCACCTCAATAGAAGACATGCCGCATCTCGGTGGGGTGCCAACGATAGTGGATCCGCGTGACAAAAATTCTGAAAGAGTGCAGGCTTTTGCTCTGCACTCTTTTTTGTTTTCATGTGTACTTGTATTACCAACAATTTTTGCCAAGTGCTGACATTCCAAATATGAAGGCGAACGTCCCCCGTACCAAAGACAAGCACTTGTCCATCAGGAGATGTTGCTGAACTCGTAATTCTTCCAAACTCTTCAAAAACATGGATTTGTTTTCCGCTATTCAAATTCCAAAGTCTTACGGTGCCATCAAATGAACCAGAAGCAAGAACTAGTATTGGTGAGAATGTTCGAGCCTCAGAATGGAGTGACGACCGGTTGGGCATCGTGCTGGATGAATTAGCGGATGCCGAGAAATGGAAAGCGTTTGAAACTGAACTCAACCGTCTAACCCTGCGTGTGTACGACTTGAGGCCGAAACGAGTAAGAGTGGATAGCACAGCAGCCAGCGGATATTGGACGGTGACGGAAAACGGACTGTTTCAACATGTCCATAGCAAGGCCCATCGTCCGAAACCATTCCTGGGCTGTATCCTCGCCAAACAAACTACCCCCCCCATACGCCGCAACGCTGGCATATTGCCCCAGGTTTGCCAGCCCAGCGTTTTTACCAAAGTCGGATTGTGCCAGGGCTTCGTAACCTGCCAGACCCAGCCCAAGCCCGCCAAGCGCTGCGCCGCCCGTGCCTGCCATAAATCCGCCTACGGCTTTTCCGGCGGTTGCCAACCCACCGCCAATGGCTTTGCCCGCACCGCCCAGCCCCAATTGCTCCAAAGACCCGCCCAGCATGGCAATCTGCCCCGCCGTTTGCAAACCCATACCTGCCACTTGCAAACCGCCCCCGAACGCAAGGGCAGCTTTCACCAGGTCTGGGTTGGCTTCCACAAAGTCGGCGATGTTTTCCACCAGGTCG
>DYNS01000151.1 GCA_020720965.1 Anaerolinea sp.
CTCGTCGTCGCAACCGACCAGGCCGCTGCAGTCGACGCGTAGCGGCTGCCGGTTCTTGAGCGCATCCTGGAGCGGGCGCATTTCCAGCGGGGGCGACCAGGAGAAAGCGAGGGGGTCTTGCCCGCCGCTTTGGCGTTGAATTTGGGCTGCCAGCGCCGCCAGCGCGGAAGAGTCTAACCCGCCGCTCAGGTGAGCGCCCAGCCGGTCGGTGGTTTGGGCACGGTTGGCAACGGCTTCGCGCAGTAACCCGCGCAGGACTTGCGCACCCTCGCGTGGGTCTTTGGGCAGGGGCATGGGGGTGATGTTTTCGGCTTGCCAGTAACGGAAGGTTTGCAAAGCCCCGTCACGCAAGCGGAGCGATTCGCCGGGTTGCAGTTTGTGTACGTTTTGGTACAGGGTTGTTTCTATGGGGGCGTTGTTTTGGAAGGTGAGAAAACCGTCCAGGGTATCCAGGTCGAGGCAGGGGTCTTCTTCCATCAGTTCCAGCAGCCCGGCAGGGTCGCTGGCAAAGGCAAAGCGGCGAGGACCGGCGTTGTAATAAAACCAGCGGATGCCGATTGGGTCGCGGGCGGCGAAGAGACTCTGGTTTTTCCCGTCCCACACCGCAAAGACAAAGTCGCCGCGCAAATAACGGGGAGTTTCCTCGCCCCAGGCGCGGTAGGCGTACAGGAGCAGACGGGTATCGGAGAGACTTGCCAGGTCGGCGGAGGACAGGCGCAGGCGGTTTGCCAGGTCGGCGCGATTATCCAGACGGGCATCTGCCACCAGGGTTAGACCCCGCGCCGGGTCTTGTTCTGGGGTGGCGGTGCGGGCGCTATTACGCCAAAAACGGGTAAGCGCCTGCCCCAGAAGCGCCTTTTTGCCCTGCCAGGTTTCCATGCCATGTTCGGCGTGGTGCGCCATGCTCTGGCGGGTTGCCAGGATGAGGGCGGGCGGGACGGGGCTGGAGTCGTGATGAATGAGTCCAAAGATGGCGGTCATGGATGGTTTTGCCTTTAAGAGAAGGTGGCTACGATTTTGTAGCGTTGGCGCCCTTGCGCGCCGGTGATGATGTGCAGCCCGGCGCGTAACCAGGCATGGGCAATGATGCCCTTGGGGGCTTCGATGACGGCACCCAGGTAGGTGGTGCAAGGGATGCCCCGTTTTTGCAGCATTCTGCGGGCGGCGAGGGCTTGCGCCAGGCAGTTGCTATCCCAGGGGGTGAAGGGTTGAATGCGCCGGATGGCGCGTCCAATTTGCGCCGCCTTGTGTGTCTGCTCTGGGGGGAGGGGAGTTTGTGGGCTGGATGTGTTTTTCTCGCCGAGCCAGGTGGATACCCGCTGAAAGGGCTGGGTTAAGACTGCCAGGCGCATGAATCCCAGCCAGAAGAGGGCTTCCAGGAGGAGAGATTTTTCCTGCCAGGGGAGCAGCAGCAAAGTGCGGAGTTTTTTAAGAATCATTGGGCGCGTTTTATCCCAAAACTTGCACCAACTTCAGGCGCACCATGCGCTGTAGAACCTGCATGGTTTCTTTTTGGCAGGTTTCCGGTTCCACCTCGTAGGCAGCCAGCAGGTTTTCAATCACTTGCTGAGGGGTGAGGGGGTTTTGCAGCATTTCCCAAATGTCCCCGGCGACCGGGTTCATGCCGAAGTAGGCACCGCGCTCAATATCTATCATCACTTTGTCCTGGTCTATTTCCGAGAACAGGATGTTTTCCAAGCGTTGCAAGGGGGTGTGGAGTTCCAGGGTGGGGGTTTCGTCAGTCATAAGAAAACTTCTCCAGGGGGATGGCTTCTGCCGGGTTTCCGGCTTCGTCTAAATAACCGTTTTGGCGCATCAGGTCGGAATGGGCTGCCAGGATGCGTTGGATTTGTTCCGGGGTGAGTTCTTCCTTCCAGGCGGCGGTTTCTCCTTTGCGGAAAAAACTGGTGGGGCGGATGCGCTCGCGGAAGCCTTTTTCGCTTTCCTGTTTTTGAACCTGTTCAAATAAGGAAAACTGAATGGCTTTATGCAGGCGTTCTTCGTCTTCTTCCAGTCCCGTAAAGCGGATGACGGCGCGGAAGGCAGCGAGGGGGCGTTTTTTCATATCCTCGTAGCGCAGCAGCAACACCCGCTGCTGAGGCGCCTCTGCCCAACTTTTTACATTCTCAGACCAACTGAGCCAGCGTTGGGGCAATTGCCCTCCCAGCCCGGCGTAGCACCCTTTGTTTTTGGGGATGTTATTGAGGTTTTCGATGGCTTCCTCCACGCTTACGTTGAGATGATTGGCGAGGGAGGGGGCAACTGCCAGGGGGTTGCGCAGGATGTAAAGCACCCCGCGAGTGACATCTGGAGGGAAAAGCGGCAGGTTTTGCTCGTTGAAGGTGTAGGCATCGTGAACTTTGAGAAATTCATCCTGCTGCATTTCTGCGGCAAATTGGCGGTACACCTGAGGGCGCAGAATCTCCTGCTCTGCCAGGGTCAGGTCGGAGGCTTCCACCCCCACCATGTCGTCAAAAATCTCGCGGGCGCTGGCAATCGGTCCGCCGTCCAGGCTGTTAATGTCGGCGGGTTCGTCCCCGTTGCGCAGGTAGTTGGTGAGGAAGATGCGCATCCAGGTATTGCCAGATTTGGGGTAAGAAGCCAGCCAGAAGATTCCTGCCATGTTTATGCCTGCCTTAACCTGGCATCCACCAGGTCTGCCAGTGCGTCCAGCCGATTCAGGCGGGCGGGTCGGCGGACCCGATACACCGGGATTTGCGCCGCGACCAGGCTGGCGAGGGTGAAATGGTTGGGCAGCAGCCCCAGCCCTCGCAAAAACTGGTTGATGTAGGTGTTTTGCCGCACGACCTGAAATTTCTCCATCCCGTTCAGGGTTTTTATCTCCACTTCGGCAGTTTCGGCGGGTTGCAGGTGATAGATGGCATACAGCGGCAGGGGCGAAGCGTGGAAGCCCTCTTGCAGCCCCAGGTTAAATTTATTAAAACCGGGGTTTTTCTCCGCGTTGCCTTTTTCCATTTGCAGGTGTTCCAGTGCATCCTGCCACAGGCGCAGCTCCGGGAAGGAGGGAATGACCTGGATTCTTTCTTTTTCTGCCGGGTAGAGGGCGGCTTTGTCGTCACAGACCAGAGACCAGCCGCGTTGATGGAGTGCCGCCGCCAGGGTGGATTTTCCCGCTCCCCGCTCGCCGCAGAAGAGTACCGCGCCGCCAGGGGTTGCCACCGCCGAAGCGTGTAGGGCGAGCGCTCCGCGTTGATGCAGAATGACGCTGAGACCCAGGTTAATCAGCGCCAGGCGCAGGGCAGCCGGTTCTGCGCCTGGCTGCGCCTCGTAGCGGATGCTTTCTCCCTTTTCTATCAGCAATTTGCCCACCTGGCTCACCTGTACCAAAAGGCGACCCTCCGCCGCCTGAAAGTACCCTCGCCGCAGGGTTGCCCCCTCTAATTGGGCGGGCAGCGCCCCGCTTTGAATATGTACCGGGGCGAAAGGCAAAGAACCCGCCAGGCGGGGCAGGTTGAGCAGTTCCAGGTCGGATTGAATGGCGAGACCGAAGGCTTGGTGTTGATAGGGCATGGCAAAAAGGTTGTCCATCGTTTATTCTTTTGCCGGTGTGTCGTTTTCCCCCATGGAGGGCAGTTCTTTGGCTTGGGTTTTGCGAGGCGCCCACAAAAAATGCTTGCGCAAGAACATTTGGTACTGCGCCGTAAGGGTGATGAAACCCAGGTGGGCGCGGCGAGCCTCTACATTTGCCAGGTTGTGGACCTGTTTTTTCGCTTCCGCCAGCCCCAGGGGGAGTTGGGCTGGCGGAAGCGCCAGGCTGCCCAGGGTTGCCTGCATGGCGCGGGCGCGGCGGATGACTTCCAGCCCGGCTTCTTTCTCCAGGGCGTTTTGCTCATACTTTACCAGCAGTTTACAACGGAAGCCGCCGCAAACTGACGGGCGAGGTTGGTCATACCGGCTGCAAGCGCCCTGAAATAATGGACAAGGCAGCAAAAAAGCCGGCTGGGACGCGCCGGTTGGAACAACCCGAAGACCGAGAGATTCGGCAAAGGGTTCTTCACCGGGGCGCAAGACGGCGTGGGCAAACAGAGAGCCATCGCAGCACATGCCGCAGGGGATGCAAAGGTCGGAGCCGTTGGGGGTGGGCGGATTCATGCCCGGTAGTATACCCGTTTTGGGGTTTTTCCTCAGGCGTTTGGGGTTGGCGCAGGAGGGTTTGCCTGCCCTAACCGCCTCACATTTTTGCAAGTTTCCCCCTTTACTTATGCGCTTTTCCGTTATAATAAAGCTCATTGGCAATATCTTATTCGCAAGGTTTTTTGTTTACAGGAGGAATTATGGCAAAGATGGATGTTCGCAAGCAGTGGCAGACCCCCCATGTTTTTGTGCTTGGCGCTGAAGGCACCGAGGCATACGCTGCAGGTGGCAAGAATGAAGCGGCAAGTGTAAAAAATTATTTCACGCATAACTCAGCCAGTGCCTATAACAAAGTTGGTGTTACAGTTTACGTCGGCTACGAGAGTTAACCCTCGTCCCTTTCTCCGAAGAAAAAAAGACAACCGGATGAACTTCCGGTTGTCTTTTTTTCTTGCAAAATCTGCCCGGCTACCTCAGGGCGCTCATTATCTCCGACACCAACTCTTCTATAGAAAGTTCCACGCTCAAGACCTGGGCGTTGTGCGGCTCTTCCAGGGCAAGGAACTGGCTTTGGAGCATGGCGGGTTTCATGTAGTGATTTTCGCGCTGCGCCATTCTCGCCTCAATTTGGGCGTAACTACCCTTAAGGTACACCAACCGCACCGCCGGGTTTTGGGTTTGCAGGGTTTGGCGGTAACTCTCCTTGAGGGCGGAACATGCCAGCACGGCGGGGCGGTGATGTTGCAGGGAGGTGAAAACCAGGTCGCGCAGCGAAGCAAGCCAGGGGGCGCGGTCTTCGTCACTCAGCGGGATTCCGCTACTCATTTTGGCAATGTTGGCAGGCGGGTGAAAATCATCGGCATCGTAAAAATCCCAACCCAGGCGCGCCGCCAAAGCCCGCCCCACCGAACTTTTGCCGGAACCCGAAACGCCCATGACGATGAAAAAACGGATGGTCGTTGGCGTTGGCATTCTGGTCGCTTTCTGTTTACTCTTTGGCGGATTCTTCGGTCGTTTTCTCGTCCTTGAGCGCCTCGCGGAAGTTGCGTAGACCGCCGCCGAGCTCGCTGGCGAGTTTGCCAATGCGCCCTGCCCCAAAGAGCAGGATGACGATGACGAGCAATATCATTAGTTCTGGTGCGCCGAGGTGAAACATGGAAATCTCCTTTGGGTGGAAGTGCTTGACAGTTCTTACATTCTGATTATAATCTTGTAAACCGCTTTAGTAAAGCGGTTTACTAAAGCGGTTTATTCAGAACGGAGTGTGTATGGTCGTCCGGCGTACCAACCGAGTCACAATCAGCGATGTCGCTTTGGCGGCTGGCGTTTCCATTTCCTCCGTATCCAATGCTCTCAACGGCAAAACCGCCGCCATGACGGAAGAAACCCTGCAACGGATTCAATCCGCCATGCAGGAACTCAACTACCGCCCCAGCAGTGTGGCGCGGGGGTTGGCAACCCAGCGCACCGCCACCCTGGGCTTGGTGCTGACCGAAATTGAAACGCCGCTCTTTTTGCAGGCTGTTACCCCCATCGAGCGCGAGGCGCGCAGGGCGGGCTACAGCCTGCTTTTGATGAATGCCCGCAACGAAGCCGATGAGCGCGAAGCCGTGCGCCTTTTGCAGGAAAAACAGGTGGACGGCATGATGATTGTCTCCACCTCCGACCCGCGCCAAAACGACCACCTGCACGAAGTTCAAGCCGGGGGCATTCCGGTTGCGCTGATTAACCGCGCCGACCTGTGGACGGAGTTTGACCAGGTGAATTGGGATAACGCCGGGGGAGTCGCCTCCGTTTTGGGGCATTTTACCGCGTTGGGGCATCGCCGCATTGCCATTTTGGCGGGTCCTGCCGACCGGCGCAGCACCCAGGAGCGTTTGCAGGGCTATCGCGCCGGGTTGCAAGCCGCCGGGCTGACCTATGACGAGGCGTTGGTCTGCGCCGGGGATTACACCTCCGCCGCCGAGGGCTGGCGCGAATCCGCGTTTGGGTTAATGTCCCTGCCCCAGCCGCCCAGCGCCATCATTGCCTCGGACGATATTGTCGCCGCGGTTGTCATCCGCGCCATCGAGGAAACCGGGCGCAGCGTTCCGGCGGATGTCGCCGTAGCCGGGATTGACGACCAGCCTTTCTCGCAGTATCTCGCCCTTACCACCGTTCAACTGCCGGTTGCAGAAGCGGGCAAACAAGCCATTCAACTCATTCTGCGCCGCATTCAACACCCCGAAACCGAAGCCCAACACATCTTACTCCCCTGCCCGCTCGTGGTTCGCGCTACCTGCGGGGCAAAAAGGCAGGCGAACCCATGACCCTTCTCCAGACTCTCCTTGCAGAACAACTCCCGGTGGAAGTTCACCCCTCCACCCAGGCGATGGGGCGTGCCGCCGCCGAAGTCGCCGCCAAAATTATCCGCGAGGCGGTTGCCATGCGCGGGGTTGCCAATGTCATTTTGGCAACCGGCAACTCCCAACTGGCATTTCTGGAAGCCTTGCGCGTCCTGCCGGATGTCCCCTGGCAGGCAGTCAATGCCTTTCACATGGACGAATACGTTCACCTACCCCCCGGACCCCCCGCCGGATTCCCCCTTACCCTGCGCCGCAACATCATCGAGCATGTCCAAATTGGCAACTTCTTCCCCGTTCCCGGCATGGCGGCCGACCTGGAAGCCGCCTGCCAGGGCTACGAGCTGCTCCTGCGCGCCCACCCCGCCGATTTGTGCTGCCTGGGCATTGGCGAAAACGGACATCTGGCATTCAACGAGCCCGGTGCTGCCCGCTTTGACGACCCCCATTGGGCAAAAGTCATCACCCTGACGGAAGAAAGCCGCCGTCAGCAGGTGGGCGAGGGTCATTTTGCCAGTGTGGAAGAAACCCCGGCGCAGGCAATCACCCTCACCATCCCGGCGCTGTTGGCGGCAAAACATGTCCTCGCCATCGTGCCGGAGGCGCGTAAAGCCCCCGCCGTGCGCCGCACCCTCACCGAGGAAGTTAGCACCGCCTGCCCCGCCACTATCCTGCGCCGCAGCCCGCACGCCCGCCTGTTCCTCGACCCCGCCTCCGCGGCGGAAATTCTCTAAACGACCAATAACCAACGACTACCCGACTACCCGACTACCCGACTAACAACCCCAT
>DYNS01000005.1 GCA_020720965.1 Anaerolinea sp.
GTTGCGGGGGTTGTCGGGCTTATCCTCCTTTTGCAAAACAGCTTCTAACCCTCGGAGATTCCCTTGCTCACCCTGGAAACCCTCACCCAAGAATTCCGCGCCCTCGGCGTTGAAGCGGGCGATACCCTCTTCGTCCACAGCGCCTACTCCAGCCTCTCCCGCGCCCCCGGCGGCGTGCAAGGCGGACCCCAAACCGTGCTAAACGCCCTGCTCAACATCCTCGGCGAAGAAGGCACCCTAGTCATGCCCACCTTCAACTACGACTTTCTGCGCGGCAGCCCTTGGGATATCCGCACCAGCCCCTCGCAAATGGGGGCGCTGACGGAACTCGTCCGCCTGAACCCCCGCGCCCGGCGCATGTACCACCCGGTCTATTCGGTTGCCGCCCTCGGCAAACACGCCGAGGCAATTGCCGCTCACCGCTCCATGGATTGCTTCGGCGAAAGCAGCCTGTTTACCCCCCTGCGGGAATGGGACGCGAAAATCCTCATCATCGGCTTGCCTTACAGCAAATCCATCACCTTTTTGCATCACTGCGAACAGTTGGCAGGGGTCACTTACCGCTACCTCAAAGAATTCAGCGGCACCGCCATAGACGCAAACGGCAAACCCAACCCGGAAACCATCACCATGTTTGTGCGAGACGTAGAACGGGGAGTCGTGCTGGATTTTGAACCCATCGGCGCATTATTGGATAGTCAGGTCGTCCGCAAGCGCCCCATCGGCTTGGGAGAATGCCGCCTGATGAAGATGAACGATGTCTTTCGGGTTGCTGTACAGGCGATGAAAGACCACCCGGAGCCAGGACTCACCTACACCCTGCAAAGCCCGGAACGCGCCAAAGACTGGATACCGCCCATGAAACCGGTCACGTCTCTCAAAGCGATTCTGAGCGAAATCATCCCCCTGCACCGCACCCTCGCCTCCGAAGGCATGGACGAAGCCCTGCGCCTGGTCGGCTCTTACCTGCCAGAAAACGCCCACTTCCGCACCGAAACCTACCCGCCCCTGCAACCCGTCTGGACCTGGTACGTGCCGGAACGCTACGAAGTGGAAGAAGCCTACCTGGAAACCGAAAACGGCGAGCGGGTCATAGACTTCGCCAACAACAACCTGCACCTCGTCTCCTACTCCCTCCCCACCGACCAATGGCTGGGCTGGAAAGACCTGGAGCCGCACCTGTACTATAACGAAAAACGCCCCCACGCCATCCCCTGGAAGTTCAAATACTACGAGCGCGATTGGGGCTTCTGCCTCAGCAAAAACCAATTCGACACCCTGCCGCGAGAAACAAAATACCACGCCGTCATCCGCTCCCGCTTTGAAACAGACCCGGCAAAAGGCGGCTTCAAAGTGTCGGATGCCGTCTTGCACCCGCAAGGCGGCACCAACCCCGCCGCCGGGGAAATTTTGCTCATGGCACACGTCTGCCACCCCAACCAGGCAAACGATGACGCCGCCGGAGTTGTCACCGCCATTCAGGTCGCCCGGCGACTGGCAGCCAACCCCCTGCCCCCCGGCTCCATGAGCGTGCGCTTCTGGTTCGGCGCAGAAACCATCGGCACTATTGCCTACCTCGCCCACCACGAAGACCTCATCCCCGGCTTTCGCGGCGGCATCTTCATCGAAATGACCGGCAACGACAACAACCTCGCCCTGCAACACACCCGCCAACACAACACCGCCCTGGATAAAATCGGTCAATACGTCCTTAAAAAACGCGGCAAAGAGTTTCGAGAAGGAACCTTTGCGGACATCATCGCCAACGATGAGCGCGTCCTCAACGGACCCGGCATCAACGTCCCCTGCCTCTCCCTCAGCCGCTACCCTTACCCGGAATATCACACCACCGATGACAACCTGGACATCATGCACGAGGACAAATTGCAAGAAGCCGCCGAAGTCATCGAAGAAATCGTCCGCATTTTTGCCACAGACTATCGCCCCCAACGCAAATTTCGCGGACCAGTCTTCCTCTCCGGTCATGGCTTGTTTGTAGACTGGCAAACCAACTGGAAACTCAACCGCGCCATCGAAAAAATGATGATGCGCTTCGAGGGCAAACAATCCATTTTTGAAATTGCCGAAGAACTAGACCTGGATTATTGGGAAACCCGCGAATACATCGAAAAATTCCGCCTGCGCGGGCTGGTAGAAGCCCTGCCCCTGCCCGAAGTGGCAGAAAAAAGTTAAAGCCCCGCCCACCTAAAAAGCGGAGGCAGCCCTTGGGGGCTGCCTCCGCTTTTTCTTGTTTGCAAAAACCCTGGGCTTATGCCCGGCTGGTCAGTTTCTTCACCTGCGCCGTAAGCGCCTTCCAAATGGGGCAGCGGTCATACACCGCCGAGAAGGCGATAACGCCGCCTAAACCCATCAGCAGCCAATTTACCTCGCTCTGATACCCAATTACCCCCACCGCCAAACCCGCGCCCAGCCGAAAAACCCTCGTCCACAACCCCATGGCAGAAGAGGAAGGCGTTTCTCCCTTTGCCAGGCTCTCGAACATGGCGTGCAGGGCGCTGGCAGGCTTTGCGCCCACATGCCGCAAAGTCTCTTTGCCGTTCTGAAAGACAATCAGAGTCGGAATGCCGTAAATGTTCAACTCCTTCAACAACTCCTGGTTATCATCCGCATTAATCTGCCACAAATCCACCTTACCGGTAAATTCTTTCGCCAATTTTTCCAAAATGGGTTTGACCATTTTGCAAGGACCACACCAGGGCGCCCAAAAATCCACCACAACCGGACGGGGACTTTTCTTCAATCTATCATAAAAAGCGGTTGTATTCATCGGTCTCCTTTTTCTGTTTCCTGTAAAGCGCGGATTATACCCGCTCCCCCTGCCGCCGCTGCACTCAACCCAAAGCCAGCACAAACTCCGAGGCGGTGGCAAATCTCTCTTCCGGCTTCTTCGCCATCGCCCGCTGAATTGCCAGGGCGGTATGCCTGGGCAGGGCAGGCACCAGGTCGCGAGCATCCGGCGGAGGGGCACTCATGTGCGCCAGGAGCAAAGCGCCGGTGCCAGGTCGGCGAAAAGGAAGGGTTCCGGTGAGCAGCTGATAACTCATCACCCCCAGGGCATATAAATCGGCGCGCCCGTCAATTTCGGCAGAAGCCTGAATTTGCTCCGGGGCGATATAGTCAAAAGTGCCTAACACCGCCGAGGCGGTGATGTTGGTATGGGCTCCAGACAGTTTGGCAATTCCAAAATCGGTGAGAACGGCGCGAGGAGATACACCCGGCTGCACATCCAACATGACATTGGAGGGTTTCACGTCCCGGTGAACCAGCCCGGCGGCATGGGCGTAATCCAGCGCCCCGGCAACCTCCCGTAGAATGGGTAGCGCCTCCGCCAGTGAAACCTGCCCGTTCTCTTTAAGGTACGCCGAAAGGCTGACTCCGTTCAGGTATTCCATCACCATGTAGTACAGGTCGTTTTCCACGCCAAAGTCGTAAATGCGGACGATGTGAGGATGTTCCAACCCGGCAAGGGTGTTTGCCTCGCGCAGAAAACGCTTGCGGTACTGTTCATCGGTGGCGAGGGAAGAGAGCAGCACTTTAATGGCAACCTGTCGGTTTCGGGTGGGGTGTTCGGCGCGGTAAACTTCCGCCATGCCGCCTTTACCAATCAGTTCCAGGTTTTGGTAACTGGAAAAGAGCAAAGGCGCCTGGGTTTGGGTGTCGGAGCCGGGTTGAAACTTTTTTCCCACCGGGGTTTTCAGGTAGTCAATTTTGATGTTGAAGAAGGTTCTGTCCACAAATCGCTGTAAGGCTTTGCGGGTGGGTTGAAACACTGCCCCCGCCAGCACCGCCGAGGCGGCAAAGAGCAGGTTTGCTTGCTGAGAATCTGCCAAAAGTTGAGAAACCATGTTCGCCAGCAGCAACTCCACGCCGAAAATTCCGGCAACCAGGGCGGTGAGCAGACCGTAAACGAGGGCGCGGTTGAGTAGGAAGTCAATATCAAAAAGTTTGTAACGGGCAATGGCGATGGTGATGGAAAGGGGAAAAACCGGAAATAGGATGATTCCCAAAACCCGCAGTGCCATATCAAAGGTTGTCACCGTCATCGTGTCGCCCTGTAAGGCAGAAAAGAAAACCTGCGGCAAAACCGAAAGCAGGAACCAGAGCAGGGGTCCGAGCATTCCAAACAGCACCCAGCGAATCTGCTGACGCTGATTCATGCTCCGGGCTGTGCGGTAGCGCCAGGTCATCACCACTGCGGAACTGGCATACCAAGCCAGCAAAATGCCGGAGCTGAGCCAAATATCAATTTTTTGAATGTAAAGGGGAGAAAACGGCACATACAGCAGGGTCATCGTCAGCAACAGGGGGGCGAGGAGATAACGCAGCCAGGCGGGTTGCCAGCGCCCCTCCGGGTAAAGCCACCCAAACAACACAATCCCGGCTTCCGCCATCACCATCACTGGCAGGGCAAGCCACTGATACTCTGGCGAGGCTGCCAGGTTATTTCCCAAACCAGTCACCCGCATTCCAAACGCCATAATCATCAGCGAAATGGAAATTGCCAGCCAATCATCCGAGCGGTGCATAAAAAGCAAAACTGCCAGCCCCAAATAAGCCAGCAAGACGTAAACATCGGTCAGCACCTCGATAATGGCATAGGTGAAGATATTCATGCCAAGTTGGGCAATCTGCCGCATAAGGCTATCACTGGCGGAGATGCCCATCCGCGCCATTGCCCCGGCTGCCAACAGCCCCACAATGTACATCAAAGAAAATGCCCAAAACGCCTGCAAAGCCAGGCGCAGTTTGGGTTTGGTTCTAAGGGAAGTGTAAGTGAGGGTGGAAGGGGTAAGCGGAGTGGGCATGATGATATCCGGGCTAAGGCTGAAACGCCGCTAATTATACGAGCATCATCTCTTTTGGGTTGCGCCAGAGTGGGATTCTCAACAATCTATCAGCATTGTATTTGGCGAGAAGATATAATTGTCCAAATTCCCACACAAGGAGCAAGGCATGTCCAACGTTTACGCATCTCAACACCCGCTGGTACTGCACAAACTCAGCCGCCTGCGCGATAAACACACCGACCCCAAGAAATTCCGCGAGTTGGTGCAAGAAATCGCCGCGCTGATGGTGTATGAAGCCACCGCAGACCTGGCGCTCGCGCCTCGGCAGGTGGAAACCCCTCTGGCAACCCTCACAGCCTACGAGCTGCAACAAAAAATTGGGCTTGTCCCCATTCTACGCGCCGGGCTGGGCATGGTGGAAGGCATTTGGGAACTGATGCCCCAGGCGGAAGTCTGGCACATTGGTTTGTACCGGGACGAGCAAACCCTGCGCCCGGTGGAGTATTACAACAAACTGCCCACCGAACCTACCGTTTCGGTCTGTCTCATTTTAGACCCCATGCTGGCAACCGGCGGCTCCGCCACTGCCACTGTGGAGGTGTTGAAACGTTGGGGCGTGAAGAAGATTAAGTTCGTAGGGCTCATTGGCGCACCCGAAGGAATCGCCCGGATGCAAGCCGAACACCCGGACGTGGATATTCACCTTGCCGCCATTGACGAACGTCTGAACGAAAAAGGCTACATCCTGCCCGGCTTGGGCGATGCCGGCGACCGGCAGTTTGGCACGGGGTAAAACATCCGCGCAGGAAAATCGCCGGGTATGCCATCAAAACATGCCCGGCAAAAAAACGCAGGAGGGAAAATGTTTTTTTACCCGGAATCCCACATAGGGGGAATGCGCTAAGAAGTTCCTCTAGCCTGACCAAAAGGTTATGTTCCCGCAATGATAAAGGTTGTAGGATGATAGGAATGGAAGAATTCTTCACCTCGCTTGCTATACTCGCCACCCTTGCCACCTTTGGGACAGGGGCGTTGCTTTGGCGCAGATGTTTGAGGCGGGTGAAACAAGCAGGGCAGGAAGCGCCCGGTCTTCGGGAAGAACTGACCAAACGCCAACGCGAGTTGGAGGTCATTTACCAGGTCAGCCAGGTTGCCATCACCCACCCAGATTTGGAAACCATGCTTTCCGCCATTGGCGCTCAGATGGAGGAAATCTTTGGGGTTTCTTCCGCGTTTATTGCCATTTACAACCCAAAACAGCAGCTCATTTACACCTCCTACTGGACGATTAATAAAGAGCGCGTTTACGCCGAACCCATGCCCTACCCACAAGGGCTTACAACTATTTTGCTCAAGACCGGCAAACCCCTGTTGTTGGAAAAAGACGTGCAAATCGTTGCCCCGCAACTGGGCGCAGAACTGACCTTTGCGGAAAAATATGGCTGCCCTAAAACCTGGCTGGGAGTCCCTATTCTGATAAAGCAGGAAGCAATTGGGGCAATGAGCATTCAGAATTACGAAAAGGAATATGCTTTCGGCGAGGAGGATGTTCGCCTTTTGCAAACCATTGCCGCAAGTGTCGGCATCTCCATTCAGAATGCCTGGCTGAGAGAGGCAACCCGGCTGGAATTGGACAGCCGCAAACAAGCCGAGGCGCAGGCGAGACATCGCGCCGAGCAAATGAACGCGATTAATCTCATTGGGCGGGCAATCACCTCCGGGCTGGAGTTGGATAGCGTTCTCACCAGTCTGCGGGTTCAATGCCAGCAAATTGCCCCGCAAATAGACATCTTCACCGTAGCCCTGTATGACGAGCGCACCGAAACCTTTCGGTTTGCCCAGTTTTATGATGACGGCGTGCAACTGACAGAGAAGCCCCGCCACATTCAGCAGCGGGAGGGCGGCGTAACGGCGGAAGTGATTCGGACGATGAAGACCATCTACCTGCCCGATACTCAAAACCGCGAAGCCAAACGCACCCACACCATTTTGCATCACGGCAAAAAACATGCCCGCGCCTACCTGGGCATTCCGTTGCAAATGGGACAAAAAATCATTGGGGTACTCTCCTGCCAAAGTTACCAACCCCATTCCTTCCACGCCGAGCAAATAGACATGCTGGAAACCATCGCCCTGCAAGCCGCCATCGCCGTAGAAAACGCCCGGCTCTACGAGCAAACCCGTCAGCGAATGCAGGAACTGGAAGGCTTATACGAAGTAAGCCTAGCGTTAGGCAGCAACCTGAACTTGCAAAACGTAATGGAAAAACTCTTTCAAAAATGTCACGAAATCTTCCCCCTGGATGTTTTCTACATCGCCCTCTATGACGAAGAAACCCACATCATCAGCCACCCCCTGTTTTGGGATGCCGGTAAATTCTGCCAAACCGCCGCGAGGGATATAAGAGACAGCCCCGGCTTAAGCGGAGAAGTCATCCTCTCCCGCCGTACCCTGCACATCCCGGATGTCCTCGCCCCCAATGCCGGAGACTCGCTGCAAATCTTCCGTCTGGGAGGTAGCCCAAGCCGCTGCTACCTGGGCGCACCAATGATAGCCCGTCAAAACATTGTCGGGGTCATCTCCATCCAAACCTACCAGCCCAACACCTACACTCCAGAACACATCCGCCTGTTAGAGACCATCGCCCGTCAGGCAGCCCTCGCCCTGGAAAACAGCCGCCTATACCAAACCGCCCAGGAAGAGTTGGATAAACGCAAAAACAGCCTGCAAAACCTGAAAACTCAACTCACCGAAGTCGAAGCCGCCCAAGACACCCTGCGCGAACAAGCCATTCGAGACCCCCTCACCAACCTGTATAACCGCCGCTACCTCAACGAACACATCAAAACCCTCTTGCAAGACTCCATCAACCAACAAAAACCGCTCTGCGTCCTCATGTTGGATATTGACCACTTCAAAAAACTGAACGATGAATACACCCATCTGGCAGGCGACCAACTCCTGCAAGCCTTAGCGGAGATGCTCCGCGCCAGCACCCGCCCCGGCGACATCACCTGCCGCTACGGTGGCGAGGAGTTCATCCTCCTCCTACCAGAAACCACCCTGGAAATCGCCACCCGCCGCGCCGAAGAAATCCGCCAGCGAATGCAAGAAACCCGCGCCCAATTTAACGAACACAGCCTCAGCGCCACCATTTCCATCGGCGTTACCGGCTACCCCTACCACAGCGACAACGCCCCAGACCTCATCCTGCAAGCAGACCAGGCGCTCTACGCCGCCAAATCCGCCGGACGCAACCGCGTCATCTGTTGGAGTCCCTCCATCAGCGCCTAGCCCACCTCACGCTTGGCAGCCACCCAAAGCACATCCAACTCTTCCAGGCTCATCTCCTTCATCGAGCGCCCCAAAGCCCCGGCTTGCGCCTCCACAAAAGCAAATCGGCGCTTAAACTTCAGATTCGCCGCCCGCAAAGCGGATTCAGCATCCACCTTCTTCCAGCGTGCCAGGTTCACCACCGCAAAAAACAAATCCCCCACCTCGTCTGCCACAGCCACCTCATCGGTTGCCTCGCGCACCTCCTGCGCCTCCTCCACAACCTTCTCCAAAACCCCATCCACCTCGCGCCAGTCAAAACCCAACCGCGCTGCCCTCGCCTGAAACTCCTGCGCCTGAATCAACGCCGGTAAAGCCGCCGGAAGACCATCCAGCGCCCCCTTATGCACCTCGCCGCGCTCCTTGCGCTCGGCTTTCTTAATCGTTTCCCAATTTGCCAGCACATTCTCCACCCCGCCCACCTGCACATCGCCAAACACATGCGGATGACGGCGCACAATCTTGTCATAAATTCCTTTAACAATGAGCGGCATAGAGAAAGTCTCCCTCTCCAGGGCAATCTGCGCGTTCAGCACCACCTGCAACAACAAATCGCCAAACTCCTCGCACATCTTCTCGTCATCTTCCTCATCCATCGCCGCCAGAGTCTCATAACTCTCTTCCAGCAAATGCTTTCGCAAAGAAGAATGAGTCTGCTCCCTATCCCAGGGGCAACCATCCGGCGCGCGCAAATGAGCAATCACCTCCTGAAAAGACTCGAAGGAAGAACCCGGCGGCATCGGAGGCAGATACAGCGCCCGAACCGCCTCCCCACCCAAAGAATCCAGCCGGAATTCTGCCACCATTAAACCAGTTTCTGCCTCGCAAATTGCCTGCACCGGGTGCGAAGGCGGATACACCCCCCTCAACACCGCCGCCACCCCTGGCAGGGCATCCGCTTCCAGGTTCAAAATCAGCGCCGGAGCATCCGGGGCAAACGGGGGAACATGCCTGCCCCGCAAAAGACTGGCATCCACCATCGCTAAATACCCCACATCCTGCAAACCCAACACCCCCAAAAAATTCGCCAAAGAATCCAGTAAAGCCATATCGCCTCCAAAAGCAAAAAAGCGCAATGCGTAAAATTTACGCATTGCGCTCTCTCAAAGTCAAAAACTCGTCACCAAAAAATTAACGCTTGGTGTAAGTAGGCGCTTTGCGGGCGCGTTTAAGACCGGGTTTCTTACGTTCCTTCACCCGCGCATCGCGGGTTAACAAGCCAGCCTTACGCATAGAAGAATTCCACTCGCCATTCATCTTCACCAGAGCGCGGGCTAAACCCAACGTCACCGAGTCAGTTTGCCCGGTAACGCCGCCGCCCTTTACCAGGACGGTGATGTCATACCCGCTGTTATCCTGCCCAATGGCAACCAAAGGGGAAAAAATAGCCTGCATGTCGCCAGGACGGGTGAAAAATTCTGCCGCCTGTTTATCGTTGACCACAAACTTACCAGAGCCAGCCGAAACACGCACACGAGCGGTGCCTTCTTTACGGCGACCAATGCCTTCAAAATACTGCGCCATAATTCCTTACTCCTTATTTATCAACCTGAGCACTATGCGGGTGTTCAGCCCCGCCGTAAACCTTCAACCGCTTAATAATTTGGCGGCTAAATTTGCTTTTGGGCAACATACCCCACACCGCATCCCGAATCACACGGTCTGGGTGAGTTTTCAACTGGTCACGCAGCGAGACGGACTTCAGACCGCCGGGATAACCGGAATGCTTATGGTAGAACTTTTCGGTTTCGCGGTTGCCGGTAGTGGTGATGTGCGCCGCATTGATAACGACAACGTAGTCACCCATCGGCACGCCGGGGGTAAATGTGGGCTTGTGTTTGCCGAGCAGGGTCGCGGCAATTTTAGACGCAATGCGCCCCAGGGTTTCACCGGCGGCATCCACCAGCACCCATTCAGACTCAATTTCTTTTGCTTTCGGATAGTACGATTTGTACACGGTTGTCTCTCCACTTACAGACAAATTTACGGTTTTTACCAGATTATTCTGGATACCTTACTTGCATCAGGGTCAAGCCGCCTGGCTTTGCCAAGCCGGGGACAAGTCCCTTGTTGTTACCTTCCAACATCTGCGCCAAATCTTCCAGCGAGAGTTTACTCTGCCCACAAGAGACCTGCACAAAGACCAGTCTTCTCACCATGTGGTAAAGGAAGGACTGCGCCTCTATCTCAAATATCCATTCGTCACCGGTTTGCCGCCAAAGGGCGCTACTGACTGTTCTCAGGGCGCTCCCGCCAGGGCGGGGCGGGTTGCCAAAGGCGGAAAAGTTATGGCTTCCGGGCAACAGGGCGGCGGCGGCTTGCAGGGTTTCTTCGTCTGGTGAGGGATACACCCGCCAGGCGTAGCGTTCCCGCAAGGGGTCGCGCCGGGGCTGTGAGTAAATTCGGTAACGATAACGGCGGGAGAGAGCGTCAAAGCGCGGGTGAAAATCTGCCGCCGTTTGTTGGGTTCGTTGTACGGCAACCTCCTCGGGGAGGTGACTGTTGAGGGCGCTGGTGAGTTCTTCGGGGGAATGTTGCCATTCCAGGTCAAAGGCGGCAACCTGTCCTTGGGCGTGAACACCGGTATCGGTGCGTGCCGCCATCAGGATGGAGGTTTGCTGCCAGCCAATCTTCCGCAGAGCCGCTTCCACCTCACCCTGGGCAGTTCGCGCCGTTTGTTGGCGCTGACTGCCCGCAAGGTATGTGCCGTCGTAGGCAAAAATAATCTGGTAACGTGCCATTTGCTAAGGCGGGCTTAGCCGCCAAAACCGGCGGTTATGCCGCCGCTGATGAACTATTCTTCCACGAGTTCGAGCATCACCATTTCGGCAGCATCGCCCTGACGTGGTCCCAGTTTCAACATGCGGGTGTAACCGCCGTTGCGGGTGGCAAAGCGAGGGGCGATATCGTCAAACAGCTTCTTGACAACATCATTGCCGCCTCCGAGGCGGGAGGCAACCAAGCGGCGGGCATTCACCTTGCCGATTTCTTCGGCTTCGGCGGAGCGGCGAGCGATGGTAATCATCCGCTCGGCTTCACCGCGAATGGCTTCTGCTTTGGTGCGCGTGGTTGTGATGCGCTCGTGTGAAAATAATTGTTTAATGAGGGTGCGCCGCAGGGCGGTTCTTGCGCCTTTGCTGCGCCCCAGTTTGTATCCTGCTACCTGATGTCGCATTTTGATTACTCCGCGTTATTCGATTGTTCTTTCATGAAGCCTTTTTCAATCATTTTCAGGCGCAATTCGTCCAGGCTTTTCTCGCCAAAGTTGCGAATTGACATGACGGCTTGCTCACCTTTTTCCAGCAGGTCCAGCACGTCACCGACTGTTGTGATTCCCGTTCGCTTCAGGGAGTTGAACACACGCACCGAAAGGTCTAGGGCTTCGACGGGGGTTTCAGCGACTTCGCTGCTGAGGCGCGTACCGGTAATTTCTTTTTCCATGGGGATAGTCAGCGTTTCTTCGCTGATACCGGCAACGTAGCGCAAGTGTTCAATCATAATTTTTGCGGCAGAACTGAGCGCCTTTTCGGAGGAGATGACTCCGTCCGTCCAGATTTCGAGGGTCAGTCTGTCGTAGTTGGTGCTTTGCCCAACACGGGCGTTGCTTACTTCCCAGTTGACACGCTTGACGGGGCTGAAAATCGCATCTACAGGGAGTTCGCCAATGGGCAGATGCCCAGAGCGGTCATTTGCCGGTGAGTAGCCGCGCCCTCGTTCTACGGTGAATTCCATATCGAGGCGGGTTCCGGGTTTGTCCACCGTGAAGAGGTAGAGGTCGGGGTTGATGACTTCCACTTCCGAGGGGGCGAGAATGTCCGCTGCGGTGACTACGCCCTCGCCGCGCACTTCAAGGTGCATCCGGGTCGTATCTACGCCGTTGAGTTTGAGGCGCAGCTGCTTGATTTGAAGCATAACCTGAATGACATCTTCACGCACGCCGGAAATGTCGCTAAATTCATGCAACACATCCGAGACTCGCACCGAGGTCACCGCCGCGCCTTCGAGGGAGGATAGCAGGACGCGCCTGAGGGCGTTGCCAACGGTCGCGCCGTAGCCGCGTTCTAGCGGGCTGATGATAAATTTTCCATAGTTTCGAGCTTCTGCCTCGCGCTCGATCTTCGGCATAACCATGTTTGATAAGCCGGTCACAGTTCACCTCTCCATGTTAAAAATCAGGCGGAAAACTGCCCAAGGGGCATTTGTCCAAAGGCTGCGGAGAGTACCTTACCGCGAGTAGAATTCAACGATGAGCTGTTCGTTCAAACTGCCATCAATTTCGGAGCGTTCCGGCAGGCGGAGGACGGAACCTGTCAGGTTTTTAAGGTCGCGCCCAAGCCAGGCAGGGAAAGTGCGCTTCTCGGCAACATCCGCGAGTTCTTTGAAAAAGGTCGTGTCGCGGGAGCCGTCACGCACCTGAATGACATCTCCGTGTTCGAGCAACATCGAAGGAACGTCTGTGCGTCGCCCATTGACCATGAAGTGACCATGAGTGACGAGCAGGCGTGCCTGAGCACGGCTGGACGCAAAGCCCATGCGGAAAATGACGTTATCGAGACGGGATTCGAGAATCTGAAGGAGATTCAAGCCCGTCAGACCACGTCGTTGCGATGCGGTCTCGTAATAGCGGCGGAACTGTCGTTCCATCGTGCCGTAAACGCGGCGAGCGCGTTGTTTGGCGCGCAGCTGACGCGCGAAGTCGGATTCGCGCCCGGTGACGCTTTTGGAACGTCCACTGCTTTTGCCATGTTGACCAGGGGCAAAGCTGCGGCGTTCAAAAGCGCATTTGGCAGTGAAGCACCGCTCGCCCTTCAAAAAGAGTTTTTCACCTTCACGCCGGCATAGTCTACACACCGGACCAAGATATTTCGCCATTTGTTCTTACCTCTCCAAACGATTACACGCGGCGTTTTTTCGGGGGGCGGCAGCCGTTGTGGGCGACTGGCGTTGTGTCCGAAATGGAACGAACTTTGATTCCCATCGATTGCACAGCACGGATGGCTGATTCTCGACCGGGACCAGGTCCTTTAACAATCAGGTCTACTTCCTGCAAGCCCATCTGTTGAGCGGCTTTAATCGCCTGCTCTGCGGCAAGGCGGGCGGCAAAGGGAGTGCTTTTGCGCGAACCCTTGAAGCCTGCCGAGCCAGCGCTGCCCCAAGTTACCGTATTGCCGGTTGTGTCGGTAACGGTAATGATGGTGTTGTTAAAGGAGGCAAATACATGCACTTGCCCCGAAGATAACGACCGTTTGGCTTTTTTGGCGCCGGTTGTGCGGCGCGCTTGGCGTACATTTTGAGCCATAATAGTTCACATCCTCCAGGTTACTTCTTCGTACCGCGCCGACGTCCACGCCCGGCAACAGTCTTCTTAGGACCTTTGCGAGTGCGGGAGTTGGTGCGCGTCCGTTGGCCATTAACAGGCAGGTTGCGGCGGTGTCGCATCCCACGATAACAGCCGATTTCAATCAATCGCTTGATGTTCAGTTGTTCTTCGCGGCGCAGGTCGCCTTCCAGCGTGTAATGCTTGGAAATATATTCACGCAAAGCAGCTACTTCTGCTTCGGTTAAGTCTTTGATGCGTGTATCGGGATTGATTTTGGTTTCCGCCAAGATGACGTGCGAGCGGGTTAAACCAATACCGTAGAGATAGGTCAAACCAATCTCTACACGCTTATTGCGAGGGAGGTCAATACCTTCAATACGAGCCATATTTTTTACCCTTGTCGCTGCTTATGCTTGGGGTTTTCGCAGATGACAAATAATCTGCCATTGCGTTTGACGACTTTGCACTTGGCGCAACGTTTTCGAATGGATGGTGAGACTTTCATAGTTGCCTTTCTTCTTCAGTATGACACAATAAGTGCCTGTACCCGAAGTTCTGATTATACTTGTTACTGTTTATTTCGTCTAGCACTTGAGCATTTTTAGCGTCTCACTGGACAGTCAGGATGAGGGGGTCTCCTTCGGTAACGGCGACACTGTGTTCGTGATGCGCCGTTAGTGAGCCGTCTGCTGATGCTACAGTCCACTTGTCTTTAAGAACTTTCGTCTTGTGCGTACCAATCAAAACCATTGGTTCAAGCGCGATGACCATTCCTGGGCGGAGCGGTACGCCGGTGCCGGGTTTGCCATAGTTGGGAACCTGTGGACCTTCGTGCATTTGCCGTCCTACGCCATGACCTGTATATTCGCGCACTACATGGTAGCCATGGCTTTCTACGTATTGCTGTATCGCGGCAGAGATGTCGCCAGTGCGGTTTCCTGCTCGCATTTGGGCAATCCCTGCATAAAGAGCCTGTTCGGTAACTTGCAGAAGCATTTGGGCTTTGGGAGAAAGTTCTCCTACGCCCGCGCTAAATGCCGAGTCGGCAACATAGCCTTCAAAAAAAGTTCCGCAATCCACCGATACAAGGTCGCCCTCTTTGAGTTTACGGGTTGGGCTTGGTATCCCGTGTACCAACTCGTCGTTAATGCTGACGGTGATGGAGTTGGGGAAGGGTGGGTAGCCGTAACCTTTGAAGGGCGATACAGCGCCATGTTTCTTCAGCACTTCCTCGGCAGCCGCGTCGAGGTCAGCCGTTGAAACATTGGGTTTGAGTAGGTCACGAACTGTGGCGAGCACAGTAGCGTTAATCCGTCCGGCTTCGCGCATAATAGCAATCTCTGCCGGGGTTTTGATGTTAATTTGGCGTGCCCAGTCCGTCATTCGATTATCACTTTTGTTATTCTTCTTCAGCCTGCCGCTTGAGAACTTCCATCAGGTGAGCGGATACGTCACCGATGGGGGCAAAGCCGTTGATTTCTGCGAGGATGCCCCGGTTCTTGTAGTAGTCGATGAGCGGGGCAGTTTGTTCGCGGTAGACTTCAATGCGGTGCATGACTGTTTCGGCTTTATCATCGTCTCGCTGATAGAGTTCCGAGCCGTCTATGTCGCAAACCCCGGTTTTTTGGGGCGGGTTGAAGCGCTCGTGAAAGATGTGACCAGCAGCGCGGCATGTCCAGCGCCCTGCCAATCTTTCTATCAGTACTTCGGTCGGGGCGGTGATGAAAGGGACAAGATTGACCCTGCCGCCAAAGTGTTTGAGCATCGCATCAAGAGCGTCTGCCTGAGCAGGAGTGCGAGGGAAGCCGTCTAAAATGGCGCCCGCCACGCAATCCGGGCGAGAGAAACGCTCTTGTATCATGGCGATGGTTACATCGTCCGGGACAAGTTCTCCCTTGCTGATGAAGGTTTGAGCCACTTTTCCCATGTCCGTTCCGGTGCGGATGTTTTCTCGAAAGATGTCACCGGATGAGATGTGAGGCAACCCAAATTCTGCTGCCAGCACTTTTGCCTGCGTACCCTTGCCTGCCCCCGGAGGACCGAGAAGTACGATGTAAATGGGCATCTCTATTCACCTTTTAGCGTACCAAAATTGAATCTTGATAGCCGTGTAGTTTAAGTTCTGCTTCGATGGTCGAGAAGGTTTCGCGCACAACACCTACCACAATCAACAGCCCGGAAGAGGAAACGAGGAAGATATTGGTTGCACCTGCGCTCTGCCCCATCCCCAAGCCCTGTAATAACAGGTTGAGAATGAAAGGGAGGATAGCGACAAGCCCAAGAAAAAGTGCGCCAGGGAGGGTGATGCGGCGCTGAACGCGGGTGAGGTACCGCTGCGTGGGTGCGCCGCGATTAACGCCAGGGATTTGAGCACCAACACGCTTGAGGTTGTCGCCGTAGTTCTGCTGGGTAAACAATACATCGGTGTAGAAGAAGGTCAGGACAACGACCATCACAAAGTAGGTTATCCAGTAAGTGGCAGAATCGCCGCCAAAGGTGGTTTGCACGCCTCGAGCAAATTGATAGTAGGAGGCGGTTGGGTCAGTGGCAAAGTAACTGGCAAGAATGGCGGGGAATTGCAGAATGGCGCTGGCGAAGATGAGCGGTATCATGCCCGCCATGTTGACCTTGAGGGGCAGGGATGCCTTGACCGGCATGGACATGCGGTTGCCTACACGCCGTCCGGGGTACATTACCGGAACATTACGCTGACCCTGTTGGACATAGACGATGGCAAAGACCGTGAGGACGATGACAACGACCATGAGGGCAAGCATGAACCAGCGATTTTGGTCATCCAACAAAATGGCGTACAGGTTGGAGGGCATCTGCGCCACAATGCCAGCGAAGATGATGAGCGAAAGCCCCTGACCGCGAATCCCATATTCCGAGATGAGTTCTCCCAGCCAAATGGCAAACATGGTTCCCGCCATCATCGCCAAAAGGGCGGTGAGGGATGGCAAAATTTGCGCGCCGCTAAAGCCAAAATCGAGAATCGGCTGACCGGGGGAGAAAGAGTTGAAGATGTTAATCTGACCAATGGCAGAAAGAGCCGCCATCGGGACGGTCAGATAGTAGGTCCACCTTTCCATCTCCTTGCGCCCTTCGGTCGGGTTATCTTCCATGCGTTTTTGCAAGGCAGGGATGATGGGAACGAGCAGTTGGATGATGATTTGGGCAGTAATGTATGGATACACGCCCATAGAAAGGAGAGAGAAGCGAGACACCGTACCGCCGGAGAGCAAGTCCAGAATGCCGAAGAAGTTGCCACCCTGGTTGGCAAGAGTCGCCCGCAACGCTTCAAGCGCTGCGGGGTCAATTCCGGGGACGGGTACATTCGCCGCAAGACGATATATCACCAGCAAAAGCAGGGTGATGAGTAACATGCGGCGAATATCTTCCGATTTCCACAAGTAACGCCAGGCAGACCAGGAGTTTTTCATGTGATAGGTCTCCCTGGTGACTACCCTTCAATCAGTTCTACCGAGCCGCCAGCGGCTTCGATTTTGCTTTTTGCGCCAGCAGAGACGCGATGCACCCGCACGTTCAGGGGGACGGTCATCTCTCCGCGCCCCAAAAGTACGATAGGGTTGCGCGGGTCGCGCAGGAGACGGGCACCAGCCAGGGCTTCCGGGCTTACGAGCGCGCCAGATTGGAAAACGCTCAGTTGGTCCAGGTTGACTTCATTGTATTCAACCTGAAAAGGTGGCGTAAAGCCTTCACCGCGCATAAAGGGCAGGCGGCGGAAGAAGGGCAGGTTGCCACCCTGACGGTAGAGGTGACCCTCTTCGCCAGAACGCGAACCCGCGCCCTTGGTACCGCGCCCGGCAGTTTTACCCTGCCCGGCAGAAATGCCGCGCCCGACTCGCTTGCGCTCTTTTTTTGCGCCGGGGTTGGGGGTTAAGTCGTGGAGTTTCATTGTTTTTCCTACTCTTCAATCTTCACGAGGTGAATAACAGCGGTTATCATGCCGCGCAAAGCGGGGGTGTCTTCGTGCTCAATCGTTTGATGAACGCGGCGCAACCCCAGGGCTTTTACGGTGCGTTTTTGGGGTTCGGGGAAGCCGATGGGGCTTTTGACCAGAGTAACGCGCAGCGTTTTGGGTTCGGTTTGGTTAGCCATGTTTTCTCCGTTCCCAGAAGGGCATCAAATCTTCTACGGGCTTTCCGCGCCGGGCGGCTTCCACCGCAGGCGATTTCAGGCTGTCTAAAGCCTGGAAGGTCGCCATAACGACGTTAAGCACATTGGCGGAGCCGAGGGATTTGGTGAGAATATCGCGCACGCCTGCCGCTTCGAGAACAGCACGCACGCCGCCTGCGGCGATAACGCCTGTTCCCGGGGAAGCCGGTTTGAGGAGGATTCGCGCACCGGCAACCCGCCCAATGACTTCGTGAGGGATGGTTGTTCCCATGGTGAAGACTTTGCGCATGTCTTTGCGGGCGCGGTCTGTGGCTTTACGCATGGCATCTGGCACGGCGTTGGCTTTGCCTACGCCCATGCCAATTTTGCCATGACCATCGCCAATGACAACGGTAACGCGGAAGCGGAAGCGGCGACCGCCTTTAACAACTTTGGCAACGCGGGCAATTTCAATGACGCGCTCGTCGAGCTGTTCTTGGGTATCAAAATCTTGCATTTCGTGTTCTGACATAGCGTTCTCCACACAGCCTTAGAATTTCAGCCCGCCATCGCGTGCGCCATCCGCCAGGGCTTTGACACGACCCATGTAGCGGAAACCGCCCCGGTCGAAGACTACAGTCTCAATGCCTTTGGCTTTTGCACGTTCCGCAACAGTTTTACCAACCAGGTTGGCTTGTTCCGACTTCTTCATGCCTGCCAGCTGGGTGCGAAGTTCAGCATCGATGCTGGAGGCGGAAGCAAGGGTGTTGCCATCGACATCGTCGATGACTTGGGCGTAGATTTCGCTGATGCTGCGAAAGACGCTCAGGCGGGGGCATTCGGGGGTGCCAAAAATTTTCTTGCGAACCCGCAAATGGCGTTTTTGGCGGCTCGCAGCACGGTTATTGGTAGCCATAGGTTACTTCTTCCCTTTCCCAGATTTACCGGCTTTGCGGCGAATCTTTTCGCCCAGGTAGTGCAGACCTTTGCCGAGGTAGGGTTCTACCGGGCGCACGGCGCGAATTTCGGAGGCAGTTTGCCCAACGACTTCTTTGTCGTAGCCGAGCACTTTGATTTGGCGGGTTTTCAGGTCTACTTCAAAGGAGATGCCTTGGGGCGGTTCTACTTTGATGGGGTGTGAGTAGCCCATGTGCAGTACCAGGGTGGGACCGCTCATTTCGGCGCGATAGCCTACGCCGTCCCATTCCAGAATACGCTCAAAGCCGCTGCTCACGCCGCGAACCATGTTATTGAGAACTGCGCGAGTTGTGCCGTGTAGGGCACGCTCGGCAGGGTTGTCGGAGCGGCGGGTGATGGTGATTTGGCTGTTTTCCAGGGCAATATCGATGAGCGGGGAGAATGCCCGCTGCATTTGGCCCTTGGGACCTTTCACTTTCACGTCGCTACCGCTCAGTTCCACCTGCACACCGGCAGGGACGGCAATCGGTAAACGTCCAATACGAGACACAGCAATCCTCCTTACCAGACTTTACACAGGATTTCGCCGCCAACGCCAAGTTGGCGCGCACGCTGTCCCGTCATAATGCCTTTGGGCGTAGAGAGAATTGCAACACCCATCCCGGCGAGTACCCAGGGAATATCCTGTTTCTTGGTGTAAACACGGCGACCCGGGCGGCTTACACGGACGATGCCGGAAAGTACCGGTTTACGCTCGCGGCGTTCGCCAATGTATTTGATTTTGACGCGCAGGACTTTTTGCCCTGGGGTTTCGCCATCGGCTACTTCATACGACTCGATGTAGCCTTCTTCTTTTAAGATTTTGGCAATTTCCGCTTTCAGGTTGGAATGCGGCATTGCAACAAAGGGCTGACCAATGGAAACGCCATTGCGAATTCGGGTCAGCATATCAGCAATCGGATCTGTAACGCTCATTTAAGCACCTCCACCCGGTTTACCAGGACGACTTTACGACACCGGGAATTTTTCCTTCCAGGGCCAATTCACGGAAGCAAATCCGGCACAAGCCAAAGCGACGGATATAGCCGCGCGGGCGACCGCAGCGGTTGCAGCGATTACGCACGCGAGTGGGGTACTTGCGGCGCTCTTCACGGTAGGTCATGCACTTCTTCGCCATATGTTATGCTTCCTTCCTGAAAGGCATACCAAGGAACTTGAGCATGGCACGCGAGTGTTCGTCATTGGTCGCGGTTGTGACAACCGTAATTTCCATGCCACGCAGTTTGTCAATTTTGTCGTATTCAATTTCCGGAAAAATCAACTGGTCGCGTAAACCCAAGGTGTAGTTGCCGCGTCCGTCAAAAGCATCCGGAGATACGCCTCGGAAGTCGCGCACGCGGGGCAGAGCGATGTTGATGAGGCGGTCGAGGAACGCCCACATCCGTTCACCGCGCAGGGTGACTTTTGCGCCAATGATGCGACCTTCACGCAGTTTGAAGTTGGCAATGCTTTTGCGTGCTTTGGTCTGAATAGGTTTCTGCCCGGTAATGGTAGTCAGGTCGGTTACGGCGGCTTCGAGGGCTTTGGCGTTGTCCATCGCTTCACCGAGACCGATATTGACAACAACTTTCTGAATGCGCGGGATTTCCATCACATTCCGGTAGCTGAATTCCTTTTGCAGGGCGGGAACAACTTCGTTTTTGTATTGTTCTTGCATTTTGTTCATAAGTTTTGCTCTCCTGTCCAGGCTGCGCCTAGTCTATGAGCGCCTGGCAGTGCTTGCAAACGCGGTGCGCTCCGCTTTCATCGCGGGAGACGCCTACCCGGGTGGCTTTGTCGCATTTGGGGCAGACAAGCATCACGTTTGAAATGTCCACAGGGGCTTCAAATTTGATGCGTCCGGGGTTAATATTTCTGCCTTGAGACGTTTGGGTCTGCTTTTGGTGTTTGGTGCGGATGTTGATGCCCTGCACGACCACGCGGCGGTCTTCCCGTTCTACTCGGATGACTTCTCCGCGCTTGCCTTTGTCTTCAAAACGCCCGCTGATGACTTCAACGGTATCACCTTTACGAATTTTCAAATTCATGGCTTCACTCCATCACTGACCTAGAGAACTTCAGGGGCCAGCGACACAATCTTCATGAAGCCCTTTTCGCGCAGTTCACGCGCAACGGGTCCGAAGATACGGCTGCCTTTGGGGTTCTGTCCGTCATTGTCCAAAATAACAGCGGCGTTATCGTCAAAGCGGATGTAGGAGCCGTCTTCGCGCCGCCATTCTTTGGCACAGCGGACGATGACCGCTTTGACGACTTCGCTTTTCTTTACTGCGCCCTGAGGGGCGGCGGTTTTGACGGTGGCGACTACGATGTCGCCCACTGCGCCGTAACGGCGGGTGGAGCCACCCAGAACGTGAATGACCATCAGTTCGCGGGCACCAGAGTTATCTGCCACTTTCAGTCGAGACTCTTGCTGAATCATGGTTAAGCCTCCACGCCGCTGTCTTCGGTCTTGGTTTCACGCTTGACGATGGTTTCTACCACCCAGCGCTTGTCTGCGGAAAGCGGGCGGCTTTCCACAATTTGTACTTCGTCACCAATTTGGCAACCAAATTCATCGTGCGCCTTAACGCGCTTGGAGCGATGAATGACTTTCTTGTAGACGGGGTGGCGGTACTTGCGGGTAATTTCGACCACCACAGTCTTTTGCATCTTATTGCTGGTGACGACACCAGTCATGCGACGACGATTATTCATACAGCACCTTCCTATTCAGTCGCGTTCTGCGCTTCTGCCAAAATAGTCTCCATCCGGGCTATATCACGGCGAAGCGTGCGCAGACGGCTGGTATCGGTCAATTGGCCTGTCACTTGCTGAAAGCGGAGTTTCATCAACTCTTCGCGGCTATCAGCAATTTTGGCTTTAATTTCTTGGGGAGCCAGGGCGCGGATTTCTTTAGATTTCATCGCTTATTCTCCCGACCCCGCCGCATGGCGGACAACAATTTTGGTCTTGATGGAAAACTTATACTGAGCCATTTTCAGCGCCTGCATCGCTTCTTCATGCGATAAGCCACCGACCTCAATCATCATCCGACCAGGCTTGACAACTGCCACATAGTACTCCACGCTACCCTTACCGTTACCCATGCGGGTTTCGGCGGCGCGGTGAGTGTAGGGTTTGGCGGGGAAGATGCGAATCCACACCTTGCCCCGGCGTTTCATTTCGCGCACAATGACACGGCGCGCGGCTTCAATTTGGCGGGCAGTGACCCAGCCGGGTTCCAGGGCTTGAAGACCCCAGTCGCCAAAGCTGACTTCCGCGCCGCGAAGGGCTTTCCCCTTCATACGACCGCGCATCTGCTTGCGCCACTTGACACGTTTGGGCATTAACATAGCTACAAACCTCTTTTCACGGGCTTGGCGATTACTCGCTGACGTATACGCCTTCAGTGGATTCGGCTTTCTCTTCCACTTCTTGCTTCATCTCACCACGATAGACCCATACTTTGATGCCAATGCGTCCATAGGTGGTAAGGGCTTCGGCGCGGGAGAAGTCAATATCGGCGCGCAGGGTCTGGAGGGGAACCCGACCATCGCGCAGCCACACAGAGCGAGCCATTTCCGCGCCTGCCAGGCGGCCCGCAACCTCAATCTTGATGCCTTGGGCACCCTGACGCATAGCAGATTGCATGGCTTTTTTCATCGCACGGCGGTAGGCAATGCGGCGCTCCAGCTGGTCTGCAATGTTGCGGGCAATGAGAATGGCTTCAGTATCCGGCGCAGCAAGTTCTTTAATGTCGAGGTCTACCTTCTTGCCGACCAATTCTTGTAACCCTTTGCGAACTTTGTTCACGCCCTCGCCCTTGCGACCAATAAGGATGCCGGGTTTGGCAGTATGAACGGTTACTTTGGCTTTGTTGGGGTAGCGTTCCACTTCTACGCGAGAAACGCCCGCCCGCGGAGCAAGTTCCATAACCAGTTGGCGAATGGCAAAATCTTGCTGCAACTGGTCGCGGTATTGAGTGCCTTCTGCAAACCAACGGCTTTGCCAGCCCCGGTTGACGGCAAGACGAAAACCAACAGGATGTACTTTACGACCCATATTCTCTCCTTACTCCTAGCCTTCGCGTTCCCGCAATACAACGGTCACATGAGATGAACGGCGCAAAACCGGCTTGAAGCGCCCGCGTGCGCCAAAGCGCCGCCATTTACGGGTGGGGGCTTCATCGGCGAAAATAGTAGAAACTACGAGGTCGTCGCGGCTGACACCAAAGTTTTCTTCGGCATTTGCCACTGCGGACTTGATTAATTTCAGCACGGGTTGGGCAGCGCCATTGGGCACGAAGCGCAACATATCTAAAGCATCGTTGGCGTTCTTGCCGCGTACCAGGTCTACGACCAGGCGCACTTTTTGTGCAGAAACGGGGAGGAAGCGCAGGTGAGCGCGTACGTCTGTCATGGCTTACTTCCCTTTCGTAGATTTCTCCGAGAGGTGGCCACGGAAGGTGCGAGTGGGGGCGAATTCGCCCAGACGATGACCTACCATGTTCTCGGTGACATAAATCGGCACGTGGCGGCGACCATCATGCACGGCAATGGTATGACCAACCATCTGGGGGAAGATGACGCTGGCGCGACTCCAGGTGCGCAGTACTTTCTTCTCTCCCTTTTGGTTCATCATTTCAATTTTTTTAAGCAATTTCGGGGCAATAAAGGGCCCTTTTTTCAGAGATCTGGACATAGTCTCTTACCTCATTTACCTGTCACGCCTTAGCGGCTATTCTTGCTACGGCGGCGAACAATATACTTGTCCGTTTGTTTGTTCTTGCGCGTCTTGTAGCCCAGGGTGGGTTTACCCCAGGGTGTGCGCGGACCGGGTTTACCAATGGGTTGGCGACCTTCACCACCACCATGCGGATGGTCACGCGGGGTCATCGCAGAACCACGAACTGCCGGGCGCACACCGAGGTGGCGGCTGCGACCTGCTTTGCCAAGTTTGATGTTGCTGTGGTCGAGGTTACCGACCTGGCCAATGGTGGCGTAGCATTTTTGCAGCACAAGGCGCACTTCGCCAGAAGGCATACGAATTTGAGCGTAATCACCTTCTTTGGCAAGTAGTTGTGCGGCGCTGCCTGCAGAGCGTACCAACTGACCGCCTTTGCCTTCCTTAATCTCAATGTTGTGTACCATCGTACCAACAGGGATATTGGAAATGGGCAGAGCGTTGCCGGGGCGAATTTCCGCCCCTGTGCCAGAGAGTACCGTATCGCCAACTTTCAAGCCGATGGGGGCGATGATATAGCGTTTTTCGCCATCAGCATAGTGCAACAAAGCCAGGCGGGCGGTGCGGTTCGGGTCATATTCGATTGCCGCAACTTTGGCAGGGATGTTGTACTTGTTGCGCTTGAAATCCACCAGGCGGACATAGCGCTTACTACCGCCGCCCTGATGCCGGACGGTGACGCGCCCGTAGGCGTTGCGTCCGCCCTTTTTTCGTATCGAAACAATCAACGAGCGTTCCGGTTCGCTTTTGGTAATTTCTTCAAAAGAGTAACCCGTCATGCCACGTTGACCGGGGGTTACGGGTTTGTATTTTTTTACAGCCATCACTTCACCCCTTCAAAAATTTCGAGGGTCTGACCAGCCTGAAGGGTCACAATCGCTTTTTTGTAGCCAGGGCGCCGCACCATAAGGCGGCGGCTGCGGGCGCGGCGACCACGCTTGGCAGGAGCGTTGATTACATTGACACTATCCACTTTCACATCGAACAGGGTTTCAATCGCATCTTTCACCTGGGTTTTGGTAGCGGTTCGGGCTACTTCAAACGCATATTGATTTAGTTTGCTGGATTGATAGTTCGATTTTTCGGTAATCAGCGGACGGCGAAGAATTTCATAAATTGTCGTCATGATTGCCTCCTACGCCAAGGTAGATTTCAGAACGTCCAAAGCCTGAACAGGCAGGACAACCTTCTCAAAGGTGAGAAGGTCCCGGATATTGAGATACCCAGCCATCAGAACTTTGGCATCGCGCAGGTTGTTGGTGGAGCGAACCACGACATCGTACGAGGTCGTTTTTTCGGGAATGACAACCAGGGCAGTTGCCTGCCCAACGAGGCGGTTCAGCGCCTGCGCCATCAACTTGGTTTTGGGTTCCGAAAGGTTCAAATTATCTACAACCACAATGCCTGCTTCGGCGGCTTTGGCAGAAAGAGCAGAGCGCAAAGCCGAGCGGCGCATCTTGAGGGGCATACGTTGGGTATATTTGCGGGGATGCGGGGTGAAGATACGTCCACCACCCACCCACTGGGCAGCGCGGGTCGAACCCTGACGGGCGCGACCAGTGCCTTTTTGCTTCCAGGGCTTCTTACCGCCACCGGCAACTTCACCTCGCAACTTGGTGTCGTGCGTACCAAGCCGGGCGTTTGCCATCTGACGGACATAAGCCTGATGCATCAGGTCTACATTAATGGGGGCTTCGAAGATTTCAGCGGGCAATTCTACCTGGCTCACCTTCTGACCGTCCATGTTCAAAACATCAACTTTCATAGCGTCCTTACTCCATTTCATCGCGCCTACTGCTTGCGCGCCTCGTTGATGATAATCAGGCCGCCTTTGGGGCCAGGGACAGCGCCATGAACGCCTATCAAGTTTCGCTCGCTATCCACCAGTACAATTTTCAGGCTCTGAACCGTTACGCGGTCACTGCCCATGTGACCGGGGCGGCGGGAGCCTTTGTACACACGACCTGGGGTAGTGCCGGAACCGTTAGAACCGGGCGCGCGATGGCGGTCGGACTGACCATGAGTCTTGGGACCACCTGCGAAATGGTAGCGTTTCACGCCGCCAGCAAAACCTTTACCTTTGCTGGTTCCAATCACATCTACACGCTCGCCCAGGCTGAATACATCAGCCTTTACAACGTCACCAACAGAAACATCCGGCGACTTGGTTCGGAATTCTCGCAAAATGCGCAAGGGGGGCATGTTCGCATCGGCTTTCTTCAGGTGACCTAACTCGCCGCCTGTTAATCGCTTGGGATGCGTTTCGCTGAAACCCAATTGCACCGCAGAATATCCTTCCGTCTCCGGACGTCTTATCTGGGTAACATAGCAAGGCCCAGCCTCGATAAGAGTAACGGGATAAGCCACGCCGCTCTCATCGAAGATCTGGGTCATGCCAATCTTCTTTCCAATTAGCCCTTTCAACATCCTCGGTTTTCTCCTTTACAAAAATTTATTGAGACTGTCAACCGGGGCTTCGGTTGCATCATCTCCCGTCAAAGCAGTCAAGCGGAGCATCGCGGCATTGCCTATTTGTTTGCCTGCGGTTGCTGTCGTTCTTGCCCTGACGTACTCAGTCTAAATATCCTGACAGGACTTGCTTGTCAGGACATTTAGACCAATAAGCGTAAGTGTTAGATTTTTATTTCGATATCCACGCCTGCGGGAAGGTTCAGGCGCATGAGCATGTCGATTGTTTTCGAGTCCGGGTCCAGTACATCAATGAGACGATTGTGAGTCCGAATTTCAAAATGCTCATGTGAGTCTTTGTCAATGAATGTCGAGCGTCGTATTGTAAACCGTTCCTTCTTGCTTGGCAAGGGTACGGGACCAACAACGCGGGCGCCAGAGCGTTCTGCGGTTTCTACAATGCGTTTGGCAGACTGGTCTAAGACGCGATGGTCGTATGCTTTGAGGCGGATGCGGATTTTTTGCTTGCTCATCAGAATGCCTTTTCCTATTGCAGGATTTTGGTGATAACGCCAGCGCCTACCGTCAAACCGCCTTCGCGGA
>DYNS01000477.1 GCA_020720965.1 Anaerolinea sp.
CCGAACCTGCCCAGCATTCCCCCCGGCTGGACCGTCACTCCCAGCATTTCGCCCACCCCGCCCGCCACCTTCACCCCCACCGCATCCCCCACCCCGCTGCCCATTGCGCGGGTGGAAGTGGGCGACCACGCCTTTTTTAATGGAGATTATGAAAACGCCGCGCTTCATTATCAAACCACTGTTCAAGATTCGCCGGACGCGCAGGTGCAAGCCGCTGCAAAATGGGGGCAGGCGCGGGTCTTCTTTGCAGAAGAACGCTACGAAGAAGCGCTGGCAGCAATCCAGACACTCATTGCCGAATATCCCCAATCTGCCTATATAGGTCAGGCGTATTTTTTGCAAGGGCTTGCCAATTACCGCCTTAATCAATATCAAGCCGCCGCAGAAAACTGGCAAACCTACCTCACTTTGCGCCCAGGCTATTTGGATGCCTATGTACAGGAGATGCGCGGCGATGCACTCTTTGAAGCCTTCAATTACGCCGCCGCATTATCTGCCTACACTGCCGCCATTCAGGCGGTGGCTCTGGGTGACGACACCACGCTCGACCTGAAAGCCGCCAACACCCATACCAAATTGCAAGATTATGAATCTGCGCTGGCGTTATATGACGGCGTGGCTGCGCGCGCACCCAACGACTACATCAAAGCCCAGGCGGCGTATGAGGCTGGGGCAGTCTATCTGGCGCTTGGCAAGCCCGAAGAAGCCTTGGGGAAGTTTCGGCTGGTGGTGGAAGAATATCCGCTGTCGTATTACGCCTACCTGAGCCTGATTGCCTTGCTGGAAGCCGGCGCGGAGGTGAATCAACTGGATCGTGGACTGGTGGATTATTTTGCGGGGCAATACGATGTGGCAGTTGAGGCTTTTAGCCGTCACATTGCCGAGAGCCCAACAAACGACGGCACAGCCTATTATTACCGCGCGCTGGCTCAACGTGATTTGGGAAATTACGAAGCCGCGCTCAAAGATTTTTCAACCTTCACCGCCAATTATTCTGCACACCCGCGCTGGGGCGAAGCCTGGGGCGAAAAAGCATTTGTGGAGTGGTATCACCTCGGCTCGCATGACGTAGCCGCAAAAACCCTCATTGATTTTGTGGCAGGCGTTCCCAACAGTGACCTTTCAGCCGAATATTTAATGAGCGCGGCGCGCATTTATGAACGCACAGCAAAATACAAAGAAGCCCTGCAAATTTGGGCGCGCGTTGCCAACGAATACCCCGGTTCCGATCAGGCGGCTACGGCTGTCTTTTTTATGGGAGTCATCTATTATCGCAATGGAGATGCCGTTTCGGCGCTGGATACCTTTAAGCGCAGCCTGGCATTTTCTGGGCGGGCAGAAGACCAGGCACGCGGCTATTTGTGGATTGGGAAATCGCAACAAACCCTGGGAGATCAAACCGCCGCCATGGAAGCCTGGCGACAGGCGCAAAACTTTGACCCCGGCGGATATTACAGCGAGCGCGCCCGCGAACTGCTGCTTGAACACCCGCCCTTCACGCCGCCCATCTCTTCTAACCTCGCGCCTGATCTCCAAACCGAGCGCAAAGATGCCGACTCGTGGGTGCGGCTCACCTTTAACCTTTCTGCCGATACCGACCTAAGCGGGCTGGGCGTACTCGCCGCAGATGGGCGCGTGATTCGCGGCACGGAACTGTGGGAAATTGGGCTGCACGAAGATGCGCGGCTGGAATTTGAAAACCTGCGGCTGGAGTTGGAATTAAATAAAGATGCGGTGGGAAGTTATCAACTAACCAATTATCTGCTTCACCTGGGGCTTTACCGCTCTGCAATATTTGCCGCGCGCCAAACATTAACCCTGGCAGGCTTGGACGAACACACCGAGTCGATGATGGCGCCGCCCTATTTCAGCCACATCCGCTATGGCTTATATTATTCCGACCTTATCATTCCACAGGCACAAACAAA
>DYNS01000152.1 GCA_020720965.1 Anaerolinea sp.
GCAAGATGCCGCCATCGTGGTAGACCGGGCGAGCCGTCAGCTGGCATTTGGCAACCGGGGATTTTTTGAACTGACCGGCTACGACCCCCTCAGCCCGGAACCCCTCAGCGTTCACCGCATTCTGCCAGAGTTTGGCGAGGGCTGGTCTTCCGGCGAGGAGCAGGAAACCAGCCTCAAAACCGCCAACGGGCGCAACATGGCAATCTGGCTCAGCGTAAACTGGCTGGATAAACCCGGCAAATGGCTCTTATTGCGCTTCGTACCCCTCAACGTCCAACACTGGCGCAACACCCAAGCCCAAAGGCAAGAAGAGCACCTGGACTTGATGGAAGACCTGGCGCAACTAACCAACCAGGAAAACCTGGAATCTGCCCTGGCGCTGGCATTGGATGCCGGCGCCAAACTCGTCTCCACCGAGGGGCTGTGTGTGTACCGCGCCAGCCAAAAACAACTGCGGCGGGTGATGATGCAGGGCAGCCTGCCCCAAAACCTGCCAGATACCCTGGCAGTGGAAGAACCTGCCCTCACCTACACCCCCTCACTCTGGGAGCAGAGAATCCGCCCGGTGGGAGCCTTGCAGCAAGCCGCCCGCGATGCCGGAATCCACTCCCTTGTCTCCGTCCCCATCAACCTGAGGGAGAATCACCTGGGGCTGCTGGTTGCCCTCAACTTACCCAGCCAAAACGCCCGCCAAATGATAGACCTGCTGGAAACCCTGGCGGGCTACATCGCCGCCACCCTGCATCACTACCTCACCCTCAACAGCCTGCGCCGCACGGTGTGGGAACACAGCCGTGCGCTCGCCACCCGCAACGCCATGGCAGAAAACTCGCTGGAAGGAATCATCCTCCTGAACCCCAACCTGCACCTGATAGAGATGAACCCCTCCGCCGAGATGATGCTGGGCTACAGCGCCACCGAAACAGCCGGGCTGCACGTTGAAAACATCCTCATCGGGGCAGAGAACCTCCCCGGCGCTTTGCGCCTGGCAAGGCAGGGACTCAACACGCCAGATTTAGGCATCCTGCACCTGCACCGCCGTTCCGGGCAGGTCTTCCCCGCCCACCTGCAGGTATTCCCCGTCAAAGTAGGCGGCGAACTCACCAACATCGTCCTCCTGCTGCGAGATACCAGCGAGCAGGAACAAATCCGCACCCGCACCCAGCAATTGGAACAACGCGCCCTGCTGGGCGAGGTCACTGCCATCTTCGCCCACGAAGTCCGCAACCCCATCAACAACATCAGCCTCAGCCTGCAACTAATGGAAATGAATCTGCCCCCCGAAGACCCTCAGCGCGAAAACGTGAATCGGATGCAAACCGACTGCAACCGCCTCACTCACCTGATGGAATCTGTCCTCTCCTTTGCCAAGCCGATGGAATACAAGCTCATCCCCACCGACATTCATAACCTGCTGCAAAAAATGCTGGAGCGTTGGCGACCCCGCATGGCACGCCTGAAAATTGAACTGCACACCCAAACCGAAGAACCCGCTCCCCTGGCAATGGCAGATGCCCGCGCCCTGGACCAGGTTTTTACCAACCTGCTCAGCAATGCCATGGAAGCCATGCGAGAAAAAGGCGGCAGCCTGGCGGTAAAAATATCCCGCGCTCCCCTGGCAGGCGGGCGCCTGGGCGTAAAAATCAGCCTATCGGATACGGGAGCAGGCATCCCCGAAGAAATTCGGGCAAAGATTTTTGAACCGTTTTACACCACCAGCCCACAAGGAACCGGTTTGGGGCTGGCAATCAGCAAACGCATCATCCTTGCCCACAAAGGCAGCATCGATGTCAATAGTTTCCCTGGCGGAACCATCTTCCACGTTACCCTGCCAGGGGTAGAAAGCGAGACCCTATGAGCGCAACGATTCTGATTGTAGATGACGAAGAAAACGCCCGGCGTACCATCTCCTCTTTCCTCGCCCCCAAAGGCTACGAGGTGCTGGGGGTGGCGACCCTCGCCGAGGCGAGGGAACATTTGCAGCGCGGCGATGCCGACCTGGTTTTGTTGGATGTGCAGCTGCCAGACGGCTACGGACCCACCCTGCTGGAGGAAAACAACCGCCTGCCCCACCGCATCCCCATCATCCTCATCACCGCCTACGGCGATATTGAAATGGCAGTGGATGCGATGAAAAACGGCGCCCACGACTTTTTGCAAAAACCCATTCAACTGGCGCGGCTGGAACAATCCATCACCCGCGCCCAGGAAGTGATAGCCATGCGGCGGGAGTTAACCCACCTGAGAAACACCCAACGCAAAGCCAGCATGGATTTTGTCACCGGCTCCAGCGAGAGCATGAAGCGCCTCTTCGAGCAGGCAAGGCGGGCGAGCCAGGCATCCGTCTCTGTCTTGGTGACGGGCGAAACCGGCTCCGGCAAGGAGGTGCTGGCGAGATATGTTCATTCCAGCGGACCTCGCAGCGAAAAACCTTTCATCGCGGTCAATTGCGCCGCCATTCAAAGCACCATGCTGGAATCGGAATTGTTCGGCTACGAAGCCGGAGCATTTACCGGCGCCGAAAAGCGCAAACCCGGCTTGTTGGAAGTGGCAGACGGGGGCATTCTCTTTTTGGACGAAATCTCCTCCATGCCGATAGATATTCAGGCAAAACTGCTGCGCGTGTTGGAAGAACGCGCCTTTCGGCGGGTGGGCGGAACGAATCTCATCAAGGTCGATGTGCAAATTTTGGCGGCATCCAATCGCCCCCTCACCCGCATGATGGCAGATGGCGCGTTTCGAGAAGATTTGTATTATCGCCTTAAGGTGGTAGATTTGCACATTCCGCCCCTGCGCGAGCGCAAAGGCGACATTTTGGAAATGGCAGGCTACTTTGTGCGCCAAAACAATATGCGGATGGGCATGAACATCACCGATATTACCCCGCAAGCGGTGGATGTACTGCGGGCTTATCCCTGGCCCGGCAATGTACGAGAACTACGAAACGCGATAGAACGCGCCATGTTGTTTTGTGACGAGCAGGTGATTGATATTTCGCACCTGCCGATTGAGGTGGGGCAAACCCCTGCCGAAAGGTAAGGCACGGCAGGCAAAAGAAAAACCGGCGCGTAATGCGCCGGTTTTGGTTGGTTGGGTTTGCTTATTTGGGCCAAATTGCCAGTTCCAGCGTAATCCGCTCAAAGAAGCTTTGTTCTGGCAGGGCGGCTTGCCCATAGACAGCATCGGCTACGGTGACGACCATTTGCAGGGTTTGGGTTTCCAATACAACCTGGCTCTGCGGGGCAATTTGGGTCAGTTCGCCTTTGGCTTCCAGTTTGGCGCGTAGGGCAACGTCCGCAAAGGCGTGTGCGCTCATCAGCACTTTGGTCACGGTCTGAATGTCATTTTTGTCGAACATCCACACCTCAAAGGCTGTCACCTTTTTGGGGTCGCCTACCCCAATCGTTTCCGAAATGCCTACGCCGCATTCCCCCAAAAACTCGCCGGAGGGAGCGTCTATGCTGAAGGAGTCGTCAAACAGGTCGTCTCCGATGACATAGGTGGTAACGTATTGGGCAACCGGCGGTTCACGCCCCACCGAGGCGTAATCTGTCTTTTCAGCGGAGCGGCTCAATTCCAGCGCCTGTTGTTGGGGGGTCAGCGGAGCGTTTTTGTTTCGCCCTCGGAAGAGCCAGAAGGCTGCCGCCGCTACCAGCCCAATTGCCAAAAGCCCGCCAAAGATGATGGCGATGCTGACGAGGGAGGAGGCTGCCCCGCCTGCTGCCGGTTCCGGGGTGGGTACGCCGCCAGGGGTGTAGACTCCGTTCTGTTGCAGGACTTGCTCAAACATGGCAACCGCTTGCGGGTCCAGTTTTCCGGGGGCGTTTTTAATCACCTGGAAAATCTGATAGGCTTGCGGACCTGTCTCCAGGTAGCGGTTGACCGCCAGAGGAGCATCGCCATTGACGCGGAAGGAGTCGATTGCCATCCGCAGGTAGGTTTCTTGCAGGTCTTGCCGGGTGGCGGAGATGGGTTGGTCTGTCCAGCGCACCGGGTCTATACCCCAGGCGTAACCCAAACCGATAAGTACCCCCGCAAGGAAGGCAAGCGCCGCGAGGGCGGCTGGTTTTTTGAGCAGGTCTGTAATGCTGTTCATTCGCAATGCTCCTTTTGGTATGAAGGCGTGTGAAATTGATTATACAAGAAAATACGCCAGAAGATGCTTTTGGGGGATGATTAATCGGTGACGGCTTCCGGCAGAATGGCATCGATGAGAAAATTTTGCTGGCAATCCAGGCAGGTGGCTTCGCGCTTGTTAGAATACACCAGGGTTCCCTTGCAGCGCGGGCAGGGGATGGGAAGGGGGCGCTTCCAGGATGTGAAGTTACATTCCGGGTAGCGGTTGCAGCCGTAAAAGGGCCTACCCTTTTTGGTTTTGCGTTCCACCACCTCGCCGCCGCAAAGCGGGCAGGTGACTCCGATTTTCTCCAGCCAGGGCTCGGTGTGTCGGCAGTCTGGAAAGCCCGCGCAGGAGATGAATTTGCCGAAGCGCCCAAAGCGGATGACGAGGTCTTTTCCACATTCCGGGCAGGCTCTCCCAATCGGTTCTGGTCCCGTTTTGGCAACGGGCATCTCAGCCTGGGCTTTCTGCACCTGCTCGGCAAAGGGGGTGTAGAAATGCGCCATCACGCTGACCCAATCGGCTTCCCCTGCGGCGATTTTATCCAGGTCTGTCTCCATGCTGGCGGTGAAGTTGGTATCAACCACGTCCGGGAAGTATTTGACCATCAGGTCGTTCACCAGCAAGCCGGTTTCGGTGGGCTGAATGCGCTTCTCTGCTCGGCTGACGTAGCCGCGCTCCTGAATGGTAGAAAGGATGGGCGCATAGGTGGAGGGCCGCCCAATGCCATGCGATTCGAGAGACTGCACCAGGGTGGCTTCGGAGAATCGCGGCGGGGGCTGGGTAAAATGCTGTTCTGGCAGAAGGCGCACCAGGGTTTGCTTTTGACCTTCTTGCAAGTTGGCGGGAATGCGGACGTTGAGGCGGTCTTCATCCGCTTCCGGTTTGGCGTCTTCATCCCGCGATTCTTCGTACACGACCAGGAAACCGGGGAATTTGACAGAGGAGCCTGCCGTGCGGAAGAGGTATTGGCTATCCGCCTGGGCGGTGATTTCTACGGTAAGGGTGTCGTACAGCGCCGATTCCATTTGGGATGCCACAAAACGCTGCCAGATAAGCTGGTAGAGTTTGAACATGGCAGGTTCCAGAAAGGGTTTCACCTTGTCTGGGTCGCGCAAAATGGAGGTCGGGCGGATGGCTTCGTGGGCTTCCTGGGCGGCTACGGCGCGGGTCTTGTATTCTGGCGGCTGGGCGGGGATGAAGTCACTGCCGTAGCGGGCGGCAATGTACTGCCGGGCTTCTTCTTTTGCCAGGTCGGAGATGTTGGTGGAGTCGGTTCGCATGTAGGTGATGAGGCCGCTTGTGCCGCCTTCGCCCACGTCCTGCCCTTCGTATAAGCCTTGCGCCAAGCCCATGGTGCGTTTGGCGGTAAAGCCCAGGCGGCGGGAGGCTTCTTGTTGCAGGGTGGATGTGATGAAGGGGGAGGAAGGCTTGCGGCGGCGTTCTCCCCGCTTTACCCGCGAGACAGTGTAAGCGGCTTTTTGCAGGTCTGCCAGCAGGGGCGTTACCTGGCTTTCGCTGGTGAGCGCAAAATCCTTCTCGTCTATTTTTGCCAGTTTGGCAAGGTAAGCGGCTTTAGATTTGCCGCCTTCGGGCTTCAACTCCGCTTCCAGAGTCCAGTATTCTTCGGGGGTGAATTCGTCTATTTCGCGCTCACGTTCCACAATCAGGCGCAGAGCAACCGATTGCACCCGCCCGGCAGAGAGCCGCCCGCGAACCTTCTCCCACAAAATGGGGCTGATGGAGTAGCCAACCAGCCGGTCTAACACGCGGCGGGCTTGTTGAGCGTTCACCAGGTCCATGTTAATTTGGCGGGGATGCTCGAAGGCGGCGCGAATGGCGGGGGCGGTGATTTCGTGAAAGACCACCCGGCGGGTGCGGGCGGGGTCTATTTCTGCCGCTTCCAACAAATGCCAGGAAATGGCTTCTCCCTCCCGGTCCGGGTCGGTTGCCAGGTAAATTTCTTCGTGTTCTTTGGCGAGCTTTTTAAGTTCTTTTACAACGGCTTTTTTCTCGTTGGGGACGCGATACTTGGGGGCAAAGTGGTTTTCCACATCCACCGAAAGTTGAGAGCGGAGTAAATCGCGCACATGCCCCACCGAGGCGCGGACGGTGTAGCCTTTGCCCAAAAAGCGCCCCACCGTTTTGGCTTTGGCAGGCGATTCTACGATGACGAGTTTGCCGGAGCGTTTTTCTTCCTTCACCGGGGGCTGAAGCCCCTGGTGCGCTTCCGATTTTCCCGTGCGGAACATGGTCGTACCGCACTGCGGGCAGGTTCCGCGTGTAATGGGAACGCCCGCGCTGTTAAAGGTCGCCAGCGGGTTCTCAATCTCTCGTTTGGCTTTACACTTCATGCAATAGGCTTCCATGTCACCTCCTTGGGGAGACCGTTGTAAAAACGGCAGGGTTGGCTCACAGGTACATCTCCTGACGGTGTTTTCGCAGGTGTTCCACCACATCGCGCACGCGCTGCGCCTGGTCTGCTTTGCAGATGAGGGTTACGTCTTCCACGTCCACCACCACCATATCATCTACGCCGATGGTGACGATGAGCCGGTTCTGAGTAGATTGGGTGGAAACGAGGGTGTTATGGGTTTCGATGGCAAGGTGATGCCCGTTGGGGGCAATGTTGCCGTTCATATCCGGCAGAAGGACTTCAAAGAGCGAGTTCCAGGAGCCGACATCGCTCCAGCCCAAGCCCCCGGCAGGTAAGACAGCAACCCGACCGGCTTTTTCCATAATGCCGTAGTCGATGGTTTCGACCTTGAGGCTGTGCCAGACCGATTCGATAACGGAATCCAGGCTGGGGGTTCCGGCGGCGGCGGAAATTTTCTCCAGGGCGGAGGCAAGTTCCGGCATCTGGCGCTGCATCTCGCTGAGAATCGTTTCCGTCTTCCAAATGAACATGCCGCTGTTCCAGGAGTGGTCGCCGCCGCGGAGCATTTGCTGGGCGCTTCTGTCGTCTGGTTTTTCGGTAAAGCGACTGACGGTGTAACAGGGGTATTTGAAGTCACCCTGAAGGGGAGCGCCCTGTTGAATGTAGCCGTAGGCGGTGGAGGGGAAGGCGGGGGTGATGCCG
>DYNS01000153.1 GCA_020720965.1 Anaerolinea sp.
TTGGCTAAGGAAAAATCATGCCCTCCTCCCTCTTTCACACCCTGCACATCTCCCGCCAAGACCTCCTCAGCCGCATGGCAGATTTAGACCTGACCAGCCACAACCTCGCCAACATCAACACCGCCGGTTACAAAGCCACCCGCTCCAACTTTCAGGAACTGCTGCAAGGGCAGTTTAAGGAAGGCGACCTGCTCGCCAATACCCAAATGCTCACCACCCAGGGTAGCCTCGCCGCTTCAGAAAACCCGTTGGATTGGGCAATCCTCGGCGAGGGATTCTTTCCCCTGCTTTTACCCAACGGCGAAACCGCCTACACCCGCAGCGGTCAATTTCAGTTGGATGCCAGCGGGCAACTGGTGAACCCCAACGGCTATCCCCTGGTTTGGGAGGGAGAAATTCCGGCGGATGTCTCCCAAATCAGCATTACCTCCGCCGGAGCCATCACCGCCCAACTGGCAGATGGCTCCACCCAGAACCTGGGAACCGTTTCTCTGGCGCGTTTCTCCAACCCCAGCGGGCTTGCCAGCCAGGGAGATAACACCTGGCTGGCAACCGACCTCTCCGGCGAAGCCCAAATCGGCACCCCCGGCGCGGAGGGTTTTGGCGCTCTGCAACCCTATTACGTGGAGCAATCCAACGTCCAACTCTCGCAGGAACTCAGCCACCTCGTCACCCTGCAACACGCCTTCACCATGTCCATCCGCGCCTTTCAGCAAACCGATGAAATGCTCGCCCTGGCAATTCACATGCGAAAAGCATAAGGTTTTTGCCTCGCCTGCCGATACTAAAAGGTGAACCAATTCCCTGCCAGAGGAGCGCACCCTATGAAAATCGAAAACAACGGCATCCATCCCCTCAACACCCCCCGACCCACCTCCGCCAGCCCTGCCAGTCGGGCAAGCCACGCCGTCCCCCGCCCAGAGCAAGACGAAGCCCAAATTCACGAAGATGCCCGTTTGCTGGCAAAAGCCCGTCAGCAGCTCAACCAACAGCCCGAAGCGCAAGCCGCCCGCCTGGAAGCCCTGCAAAAACAAATCGAAAGCGGCGACTACACCATCGCTCTCGGCGACCTGGCACGCAAACTCGCTGCCCAATACTACTCAGGCTAAACCATGCCCACCGACCCCCTCCACCTCCCCTGCCAGCAATTGGAAGAAGCCCTTGTGCGTCAATTTCGCCTTTTGCAAGAGTTTTACGCCCTCTCGCAAAAGGAACGCCAAGCCCTGCTGCATAACCCAGACCAAACCCTGCGCCTGGTGGAAGAAAAAGAAGCCCTGTTAGACGGTATGAGCCTGCTGGAAGACAAAAATCGCCGCCTCACCCAGGAAATCTCTCTCACCCTGCGCCTGCCCGGCGAAGAAACCTCCCTGCAAGCCATCCTCCCGCACCTGCCCCCCACCCAGGCAGACCGGCTTCGCAATCTTTCTCAGGGCATTACCAGCCTGGCGAGCCAGGCAAAAGAACTCAACCGCGCCAATCACGCCCTTGCCCTCTCCCGACTGGAATGGCTGCAAGCCACCCAAACCTTCCTCGTCAGCATCTTTCAACCGGCAGGCTACCCAGACCCCAAACAAGCCGCCCGCCACCAAAACGCGCCCGGCTTGGGCGTGGAATTTAAGGCATAAGGAATTTTTGCCATGCCCACCCTTACCTCCGGCATCTCCATTGCATTGCAAGCCGTTCTCGCCCACTCCCAGGCGCTGGAAGTGACCGAGCACAATGTGGCAAACGCCAGCACTCCCGGCTACCGCCGCCAATCCCTGCTGCTCACCGCTTCGGTTCCCACCTCCGCCAACAGCGCAGAAAACGGCATCGGCGCGGGGCAGCGCGGCGGCGGGGTAACGGTGCAGCGCATTCAACGCTTTAACCTGGCATTTTTCGATTCTCGCTACCGCTCTGTCTCTGCCGAGCAGCAAAACTGGCAAGCCCAAACCCAAATTTTGACCCAACTGGAACCTCTGATGGCGGAAGCAGGCGAAGATGGCTTACTGAACCATCTCAATCAATTTTGGGCAGGCTGGGATGCCCTCGCCGCCGACCCCACCGACCTGAACCTGCGTTCCGTTCTTCTGACGGATGCCAACGCCCTGGCATTGGGCTTTAACCGCCGCGCCACCCAACTGACGGTGCTGAGTCAGGAGCAAAACCAGGCGGTTGCCAGCCAGGTGGAGCAGATTAACAACCTGGCTGGGCAAGTTGCCCACCTGAACGGAGAAATCTCGCGGGTTTTGGCGGCAGGCGAACAACCCAACGACCTGATGGACAAGCGTGACCTGGCTTTAGACCAACTGGCAGAGTTGGGCGGGGCAGTCTCTTTTGAGCAAAAAAATGGCGAAAGCCTCGTCTCACTGGGAGGTCATGCCCTCGTCATCGGTCACGATGCCCTGCGGCTGGAAACCCGCCCCCTCCCCTCCGCCAGCGGTATAGACGGGGTGTACTGGTCAGACGGGCAGGCGCTTTCTTTGGCGGCGGGCAGCCTGAAGGGCGTTTTGCAGGTACGCGATTCGGTTTTGCCTGCCCAGTTAAACGGCTTAAACACCCTCGCCGCCGAACTTGCCTCCCAGGTCAATGCCGTTCACAGCGCCGGTTATGGCTTGGCAAACGAAACCGGCTTGCCCTTTTTTGTTGGCTCGGATGCTGCCAGCCTGAAGGTGAACAGCGCCCTCACCGCCTCCAGCCTCGCGGCTGCCAGCGCCCTGAACCAACCTGGCAACAACCTGCAAGCCGCTCAACTATCCGCGTTACGCACCCAAAAGAGCCTGAGCGCCGGAACTGCCAGCCTCAACGAGTTTTACCTGGCTCAAATCACCGCTTTGGGAGCGCAAACCAGCCAGGCAGCCCAACACAATGCCCAGCAAAGCCTGGTGCGCCAAGCCCTAGGCGACCAGCGCGAAGCGGCAGTGGGCGTAAACCTAGATGAAGAAGCCGCCAACATGGCAAAAGCCCAAAAAGCCTACCAGGCGGCAGCCCGCCTGATGACCGCCTATGACGACCTGCTCGACACGGTGATTAACCGTATGGGCATGGTGGGACGATAAGGAGCCTTTTATGCGCGTAACCCAAAATCTCATCACCCAAAACGCCATCCGCCATATTTCGGAGAATTTGGAGAGAGTGACCGATACCCGCCAAAAAACCGCCAGCGGCAAACGGTTTCAGCGCATCTCCGAAGACCCTGCCCGCGCCTCGCGCAGTCTGAGCCTGCGCTCCAACCTGCGGGTTTTGCAATCCTACGCCGAAACGGTTCAGAGCGCGGAAAACTGGCTCACCGCCAACGAAAACGCCCTGGCGCAGTTGGACGAGATAGGCATCCGCGCCAACGACCTGATTTTGCAAGGGCTAAACGACACCCTCTCCGGCGCGGAACGCGCCAACGCCCTCGGCGCGGAGATGCAAAACCTGCTTGCCCAGGCAGTGAGTTTGGGCAACGAAACCCTTAACGGGCATTCTCTTTTTGCGGGTAGCCAAATTAATAGCCCCGCCTTCTCCCTTCAGGATGCTGCCTTGCCCCTGTTGGATTACGCCGGAAATCCCTTTACCCCGCAAGAGATTAGCTACCTCGGCGACTCCTTCGCCATGCCCCGCAACATCAGCCCAGACCAGACCCTCACCATCAACCTGCGCGGCGACCAGGTGATGGGCGAATTTTTGCAAAGCATCAACCTTGCCTCCAACGCCCTGCGCCAAAATCACATTCACAACACCGGCGACCCGCTCACCGACCCGTTTACTTTGCAGTCTGCCCTCGGTAGGTTAAAATCGGCGACAGAAACACTCAACGCGCACCGCACCATCAACGGCGCGCGCCTGCGTCAGACCGAGAGCGCCGCCAATTTTTTAGAGACGATTCAGGTAGAATCCAAAAGCCTGCTTTCCCAAAATGAAGATGTAAACTTGGCGGAAAGCGTTGCCCTGCTCGCCAACCAGGAGACAACCTACCAGGCGGCGCTGGAAGTGAGCCAGAGAGCCATTTCTGCCCTCAGCCTGTTCGACTACCTGCGCTCTTAACCCCACTGGCACAAAAAGGAGCCTGCCCCATGCTCGTCCTCGCCCGCAAAGCCAACGAAAGCATTCACATTGGCGACTCTATCGAAGTGACCATCCTCGCCATCGAAGGCGACCGGGTAAAAATTGGCATCCGTGCCCCGCGCGAAGCCCTCATCTTGCGCGGAGAAATTTTTGAAGCCGCCCAGGAGCAAGCCCAAATTCAACAAAGGTTGGCAGAACAAAAAGAAACCCCCAACCTGGAAACCCTGCGCCAACTCCTCGCCGCCGAAACGCAACCCCAACCTCAGGAGACCTCCCGCCCATGAAGCTTGCCACCCTCTGTTACGTTCAGCGTGGCAACCAGGTTCTGATGCTGCACCGCATCAAAAAAGCGAATGACATTCACCAGGGAAAATGGAACGGCTTGGGCGGAAAATTGGAGCCGGGCGAATCGCCGGAGCGCTGCGTCATCCGCGAGGTGAGAGAAGAATCCGGGCTGGAGATTTCCCAACCCCAATACCGGGGGCTGCTCGTCTTTGTGGATTTTAAGGAGGAAGACTGGTACGTTTGGGTTTACACCGCCTCCCGGTTTGCAGGCGAACTGACCGAATCGGCGGAGGGCGCGTTGGCATGGGTGGATGCAGACAAAATAACTTCCCTGCCGCTGTGGGAATCGGACCATGTATTTTTGCCCTGGCTGCAACAGCCTGGCGTTTTTTCGGCGCGGTTTGTATACCGGGGTGAAACCATGCAAAGTTACGAAGTCTCTTTTTACCCCCCGCCTTAGCCAAATATCCGTCCGCAGGCGGGTTGGCAGTATAATCGGGTGTCATGTCTAACCTGCGCGGAAAAACCATCTTGCTCGGCGTTACCGGCTCCATTGCCGCCTACAAAGCCGCCGAGTTAGCCTCTTCCCTTACACAACAAGGCGCAGCGGTGCAGGTTATCCTTACCGCCGGGGCAGAGAAATTCATCACCCCCCTCACTTTTCAATCCATCACCGGGCGCAAAGCCTACACCGATGCCGACCTTTGGTCTGCCGATGCGCATATTTTGCATGTTGGGCTGGCGCACGGAGCAGATTTAATGGTCATTGCCCCATGCACCGCCAACAGCCTTACCAAGTTGGCGCAAGGGCAGGCAGATAACCTGCTGACGATAACCGCCCTGGCATTGCAAGCGCCCCTGCTGATTGCCCCGGCAATGGACGCGGGCATGTATCAACACCCCGCCGTGCAGAAAAACGTCTCCGTTTTGGTGGCGCGGGGCGCATCCCTGGTAGGACCGGCGCAGGGGCGCATGGCTTCTGGCTTGGTGGGTTGGGGGCGCATGATGGAAGCCGCCCAAATCGCCGGGCGCATTCGGCTGGCGTTGGGGCGAGGCGGCCGGCTGGCAGGGAAACGGGTGGTCATCACCGCCGCCGGGTCGCAAGAACCCATAGACCCGGTGCGCTACCTCAGCAACCGCTCTTCCGGCAAGCAGGGTTACGCCCTGGCGCAAGCCGCCCTGGATTTTGGCGCACAAGTGACCCTCATCAGCCATCCATCCTGCCTTACCCCGCCCGAAGGCGCAGACCTGGTGCGGGTTGGCTCTGCCCAGGAGATGCAAAACGCCGTCCTGCAAGCCTGCGAAGAAGCCGATGGGCTGGTGATGGCGGCGGCGGTGGCAGATTTTACGGTGAAAGACCCGGCGGCGCACAAACTCAAAAAACGGGATGGCGTTCCAGCCCTGCAACTGACCTCCGCGCCGGATGTGCTGGCAGGGGTGGCAGAGGCAAGGGCGCGGCTCCCACGCTTGAGGGCGGTCATCGGCTTTGCCGCCGAAAGCCAGGATGTGTTGCAGAATGCCGTCGCCAAATTGAAAAGCAAAAAATTGGATTTAATCGTTGCCAATGACGTTTCTTCGGCGGATGCCGGTTTTGCAGTGGATACCAACCGCGTAACCTTTTTGTTTGCAGATGGCAGGCAAGTTGCCCTGCCCCTGAAGCCTAAAGAAGAGGTTGCCGAGGACGTTATTTCTCAATTGGCAAGTTTTTTGGAGTGATATGCGCGTTTTAGTGATTTCTGACCTTCATGCCAACCTGACGGCTTTGGAAGCCGTGCTGGAAGCGGCTGGGCAAGTGGATGAAACCTGGTGCCTGGGAGATGTGGTCGGTTACGGACCCGACCCGAATGCCGTCCTGGAGCGGGTGCGAGCCATTCCGAACCTGACCTGTGTGCTGGGCAACCATGACGTTGCCGTTTTGGGGCAAATGGATTACGCCGTCTTCAACACCGAAGCCCGCAAGTCTTTGTACTGGCAAAAACAATCCGTAAACCCTGCCAACCTGCTCTTTTTAGAATCGCTGCCCCAACAAACCGTCGTGTGCGGAGAAGTTTCTCTGGCGCATGGCAGCCCGCGTGACCCGGTGTGGGAGTATGTGCTAAACACCCTGGTTGCCCGCCTGAACTTTGACTCTTTTGGCACGCCCTATGCCTTTGTGGGGCATTCACACTTGCAGTGTATGTTCCACCTGGATTTGCACAAAGACCGCGTAACCCTGGAAGTGCCGCCGGTGGGAGAAGTTCTGCCGCTGACGGGCAGGGCAATTCTCAACCCTGGCAGTGTGGGGCAGCCGCGAGACCGCGACCCTCGCGCCGCTTACGCCATTTTTGACCCCCAAGACCGCACCTGGCAGCCCTGCCGGGCGGAATACGACATTGCTGCCGTGCAAAAACGCATCCGCGCCGCCGGATTGCCAGAAAAACACGCCGCCCGGCTGATGGATGGCTGGTAAACACCCTGCCGGAACTTTTTGCCTGCACGCAGCGTCCTTTAGGAAGACCCAAAAAGGAGAAGATGCCATGAAACGTTTGCTTTTACTCTCGCTCAGTATTGTTGCTTTGCTACTCGGCGCTTGCGGCGCCCCTGCCTCCGAATCTTATGCCATCAGCAGCGACTCGGCGGGCAACGCCGCCCCCGCCGCCGCCCCGGTGATGCAAGAATCTGCCTACGCCGAGGTGGAAATCTCCAGCCCCGGTTACGCCAACCCGGCGCAACCCCGCATGGTGATAGAAAATGCCGAACTCTCTATGGCGGTGCAAGACCCTCAAGCCAGCCTTAACGCCATTACTAAAATGGCGCAAACCCTGGGCGGTTATGTCGTCGAATCCCGCGTGTATGAGGCGGAAACCGCCAACGGCAACC
>DYNS01000478.1 GCA_020720965.1 Anaerolinea sp.
TGGAGGAACTGACAAAGACGCTGGAAGGCTGGTTGGGGCTTGGCGGGGGCGTTGAAACTGCCCGACCTGGTGGGGTGGAAGGAACACCCACTTTGGGGGCGGAGCGTTTTTGAGAAGGGGTTGGGGACGTTGGGGTTGGATGCGAGCAAGTTTTTGAAAACGAATTGATTGGGATTTTGCTGGAGTTTACCGCCCGGCATGTTTGGGAAGAATTTTTCCCCAGACATGCCGGGGTTTTCGTTTTTAACCCGCTTGCTGAAAGAGAATATTCGCCAAGTGATAACAAAAAGAGCCGCCCTGGTACAGGGCGGCTCTTTGGCAGTCAGTCGGGGCGCTGGGATTTGAACCCAGGGCCTCTTGCACCCCATGCAAGCGCGCTAGCCGGGCTGCGCCACGCCCCGATTGGCAGAGCGCAATTATACCGCAATTGACATTTCGCGCAAGTTTTTTAAGGCTCAAATTTTGGCGCGGCGCAGGCGCAAAGAGTTGCTGACCACAAAAACGCTGCTAAACGCCATCGCTCCCGCCGCCAGCATGGGGTTCAGCGAGCCGCTCATGGCGGCCGGGATGAGCAAAATGTTGTAAATGAATGCCCAAAACAAGTTCTGCCGGATGGCGCGCAGGGTGAGCCGTGAAAGCCGGATGGCGCGAGCCACCCCGCGCAAATCGCCGCTAAGCAGGGTGACGGGGGCGGCTGCCATTGCCACGTCCGTCCCCGCGCCGAGGGCAATCCCCACCTCGGCTTGGGCGAGGGCGGGGGCATCGTTTACCCCGTCTCCCACCATCGCAACCGCCCCGGCGGTTTGCAGGCGCTTAATGTGGGCGGCTTTCGTCTCTGGCAGCGCCTCCGCTATCACCTCGTCTACGCCCGCCTGGGCGGCGATGGCGTGAGCAGTTTGGGCATTGTCGCCAGTGAGCATGATGACCCGCAAGCCCATCTCCCGCAAACGCTGAACGGCTTCGGCGGAGCCTTCTTTAAGGGTGTCGGCTACGGCAATCACGCCGCGCACCTGCCCGGCGATGGCTACCAGCATGGCGGTCTTTGCCTGGGCTTGCAGGCGGTTTTGTTGCGCCTCCCAACCGTTGAGGGCGTAGCCGCGTTCCTGCATCAGGCGTAGACTTCCGATGGCTACCCGCAAATTGTCAACTTCGGCTTCCACGCCCAAGCCTGCCTCGGCGTGAAAACCAGCAAGAGGAAGCAGAGACAGGCTGCGGGTTGTGGCTTCTGCCCAAATCGCTTCCCCCAGCGGGTGCTCGCTGCCCTTTTCCACCGAAGCGGCGAGGCGCAGCAGCTCGTTTTCTTCCATGCCTTGCGCCAAAATATCGGTAACGGTGGGCTGACCTTTGGTGAGGGTTCCGGTTTTATCCAGGACGATGATGGATACGCTGCCGGCTCTCTCCAGTGCCTCGCTGCTGCGAAAGAGAATGCCCGCCTCGGCGGCTTTGCCAGAGCCGACCATGACGGCTGTGGGGGTTGCCAATCCCATGGCGCAGGGGCAAGCGATGACGAGAACCGCGACCATGTTGATGAGGGCGCGGGTGAAAGCACCCTCGCCGGGAGCCAACAAGTACCAACCCGCAAAAGTGAGGGCGGCGGTAAGGATGACCGCCGGGACAAAAACGGCGGAAACCTGGTCTGCCAGTTTTTGGATGGGGGCTTTGCTGGCTTGGGCTTCTTCCACCAGGCGCACAATTTGCGCCAGGGCGGTTTCTTTGCCTACTTTGGTGGCTTCTATTTTGAGCAAGCCCTGTTTGTTCAGGGTCGCGCCGATGAGGTTGTCGCCGGGCTGTTTGGGGACGGGGAGGGATTCGCCGGTAAGCATGGATTCGTCCACGCTGCTGCGCCCCTCCAAAGTTACCGCGTCCACCGGAATTTTCTCACCGGGGCGCACAATCAGAATATCGCCCTGGCGAACTTCA
>DYNS01000154.1 GCA_020720965.1 Anaerolinea sp.
CTGGACGGCAAAACCCAAAAATTACCCATGCCCGCCCTCATCAACCTGCGCTCCCACCCAGATGCCGATACCCGCAAACGGGCATACGAAGCCGAAAACAAAGCCTGGGACAGCGTGCGCGAAACCCTGGCAGCCTGCATGAACGGCGTAAAAGGAGAAGCCAATACCCTTAATCGCCGCCGCAACCGCGAAGACGCTCTGCACGCCGCCATAGACCGCGCCCGCATAGACCGCCCCACCCTGGAAGCCATGCTCGGCGCGATGCGCGACTCCTTCCCCATGTTTCGGCGTTATTTTGCCGCCAAAGCCAAACGCCTGGGCAAAGAAAAACTGGATTGGTGGGATTTGTTTGCCCCCCTCGGCAACACCGAAAAACAATACACCTGGGAGGAAGCCCGCGCTTTTGTGCTACAAAATTTTGGCACCTTTAGCCCGGAACTGGAGGCTTTTGCCCGCACCGCCTTCGGCCAAAACTGGATAGATGCCGAACAGCGCGAAGGCAAACGCGGCGGCGCCTTTTGTATGGGCGTGCCAGGCGTAAAGGAAAGCCGCATCCTCACCAATTTTGATGGCTCTTTAGACCAGGTCTCCACCATTGCCCACGAACTCGGTCACGGTTTTCATAATTACTGCGCCTACCAAGCCGGTAAAACCGAAATTCAGCAAGAAACACCCATGACCCTGGCAGAAACCGCCTCCATTATGTGCGAGACGATTGTGATGCAAGCCGTGCTGAAACAGGTGAACGACCCGCAAGAAGAATTGGCGACCCTGGAAACGATGCTGATTGGCGACTCTCAGGTGATTGTAGATATTTACTCGCGCTACCTGTTTGAAAAAGAAGTCTCGGAGCGCCGCGAAAAATCCGAACTCTCGCCGGATGAATTGTGCGAAATTATGGAACGCGCCCAAAAAGAAACCTACGGCGAGCTGAACAGTTATCAGCCTTATATGTGGACGTGGAAACCCCACTACTATTTCACCGGTCTGGCATTTTACAACTTCCCCTACGCCTTTGGCTTGCTGTTTGCCACCGGGCTATATGCCATTTATCAGCAGCGCGGGGCGGAGTTTGTGCCGGATTATAAGAACCTACTCGCCTCCACCGGCGAAGCCACTGCCGCCGACCTGGCTGCCCGCTTTGGCATAGACATTCGCTCCCGCAAGTTTTGGGAGGACAGCCTGAAGGTGATTGAGAAGAAAATAGAACGCTACGAAAAGTTGTAAAAAGAAAGGGCGGCTTCTTCAGCCGCCTCTTTTTTTATACTTTGCCCGCGTACAATTTGACCGGAACACCGCCATTGGAGAACGCCAAAACCGGTTTACCGACTACGCGCATCTGACCGATAAGCGCCGGGTCATTGCACAGCACCGCCGTCTGCCAGCCGGGGCATTGCGCTCTTAGCACGTTGCCCAATTGAGCATATAGATTTCGCAGGTCTTTGCCTTCGCTCACCCTCACGCCATAAGGCGGATTGGTGACAAGCCAACCCGGTTGAGCAGGCGGAGCAATGCCAGAAACCGCCTGCACCTTAAACTGGATGTTGGCTTGTACCCCGGCTCTTTCGGCATTTTCCTGCGCCGAGCGCACTGCCCCGGCATCCCGGTCGGAGGCGAGGAGGAAGGGCGAGGCGGCGGTTTGGGCGGTTTGCGCCTCAGCACACAGACTTTGCCAAAGGGGTTGGTCAAAATTTTGCCAGTCCATAAAGGCAAAGCGGCGGTTTAAGCCGGGGGCGATGTTTTGGGCAAGCAGGGCAGCTTCTATGACAATCGTCCCGGAACCGCAGAAGGGGTCTATCAGCGGGGAGGATACGTCCCAGGCGGAGGCAAGCAACAGGGCGGCGGCGAGGTTCTCGCGCAGGGGGGCTTTGGATACGGCTTGTTTGTATCCGCGCCGGTGCAGGGAGGCTCCGCTGGAATCGATGCTGAGGGTGAGGAGGTCTTTTTCCAGCCGAGCGATGATGAGTTGGGCAGGGGAATCTTCCTCGTCTTCGGTCGGTTTGAGGAGGGGGGAGGGTTTGCCCAATCTTTCTGCAATGGAAAGCAAAAGCCGCTCGGCAACTGCGCCAGAGTGGTAGAGTTTGGATTGGTGGCAGCTGACTCGCAGTTGAACCGGTTTGCCCGGCGGCAGAAAACGCTCCCAGGGGAGGTTATCGGCTTTTTGGCGCAGTTCTGCAAAGGTGCGGGCGTAAAAGGGTTGCCCTAAACGCACCAAAACGCGGCTGGCAGTGCGGAGGTGCAGGTTGGCGCGGTAGAGGGCGGGCAAGCCGCCGCCAAAGTGCAAAAAGTCGGCGGTGGGAGTGATTTTCTGCAATTCCTGGGCGGTGAGCGCCTGAATGCCGGGAGGGGTGACTGTAAAGTAGGTATCCAATTTATTTGTGCCGTTTTTCCAGTTCGGCGGCGATTTGGGCAGGGGTAATTCCGCGTGCCGCCATGAGGACGAGGGTATGATAGGTCAGGTCGGCGATTTCTTCGACCAGGCGGGCATCGTCTTGCGCCAAAGCCGCGATGACAGTTTCTACGCCTTCTTCGCCCACTTTTTGGGCAATGCGCGGTAAACCGGCTTGAAAAAGGCTGTTGGTGTAAGAACCCGGCTTGGGGTTTTGCTGCCGGTCTTGGATGAGGGTGTAGAGGAAGGTAAGCATGGGGAGTGGGAAGGGAGAAGTGGAAAGTGGAAAGTGAGAAGTGGGAAGGGAGAAAAAAGCCCCTCTCCCACCGGGAGAGGGGTGGGGGTGAGGGCAAGCGCACGATTTTAAGAAAGCCCTGGGGGCGTGGCGTTTAGGCGGCGTTCTTCATTCTCTCACCTGCCAATCGCCGCGAATGACCCATTTGTAGGTTGTGAGTTCGCGCAAACCCATGGGACCTCGGGCGTGCAGGCGTTGGGTGGAGACGGCGACTTCTGCGCCCAAGCCGAGTTGCCCGCCATCCGTAAAGCGGGTGGAGGCATTGACGTACACCGCCGCCGAATCTACTTTGGCAACAAATTGGTTGGCGTGCGCCGGGTCGCGGGTGAGAATCCCGTCTGAGTGGTGAGTGCTGTGGGCAGCGATATGGTCTATAGCCTGGTTCAGGTCGTCCACCACCCTCAGGCTCAGGACAAGAGAGAGCCATTCGGTGTCGAAATCTTTTTCTCCGGCGGGAAAAACCGCCGGGGAACCGCTCAACAGGGCAAGGGAAGCGGCATCGGCGCGGAATGTGACCCCGGCAGGGGCGAGGTGTTCCACCAGGCGAGGGAGAAATTGGGGGGCAACGGCGCGATGCACCAGGACGACATCCAACGCATTGCAGACGCTGGGGCGTTGGGTTTTGGCGTTGTGGATGACGCGCAAAGAGGCGGGCTGGTCGGCGGTTTCGTCCACAAACAGGTGACAAATGCCAATGCCGCCGGTCATCACCGGAATGCGGCTATGTTGGCGGCAAAATTCGTGCAAGCCTGCCCCGCCGCGAGGGATGATGATGTCGATGTAATCATCCATCTGGAGCATTTCCAACATGTAGGCACGGTCGGAGTTTTCCAGGTATTGGATGGCATCCGCGGGCAAGCCGCTTTGGGCAAGGGCATCCCCAATCGCCTGCACCAGCGCCAGGTTAGAGCGCAGAGTCTCTTTTCCGCCGCGCAAAAGGGCGGCGTTGCCAGTTTTAAGGGCAAGCCCGGCAACGTCTATGGTCACATTGGGGCGGGCTTCGTAAATAACCCCCAAAACCCCCAAAGGCACGCGTTGCTTATAAATTTTCAGCCCATTGGGCAGGGTACTGGCTTCAAACTGCTCGCCCACCGGGTCTGGCAGCAGCGATATGGCAACGAGGTCGGCGGCAATGGCGGCAAGGCGGGCTTCGTTCAGCATCAGCCGGTCTTGCAGGGCAGCAGAAAGCCCGGCATTCTGGGCGGCGGCAAGGTCTTGGGCGTTGGCGGCAAGGATTTGCGGAGCGCAGGCTTGCAATTGGGCGGCAATGGCGTGCAGGGCAGCGTTCTTCTCCTCGGCAGAGGCAAGCGCCAGGGCAGAGGCGGCGCGGCGGGCATTTTGGGCAAGGGGCAAAAGACTCATACCATTTCCTTATAGCAAAACAAGGTTGTTGCGATGAACAACTTCATCGCCGTAATAATACCCGAGGGTGGCTTCAATTTCGTCCGATTTGCGCCCCAGGATGCGGAGCAGGTCGGCGGCGGGATAGTTAACCAGCCCCCGCGCCATCTCCCGCCCGTTGGCAGCCCGGATACGAACCGGGTCGCCGCGCTCGAAGTCATTTTCCAGGCCGAGAATGCCTACCGCAAGCAGGCTGCCGCCCTTCTTCAGGGCACGCGCCGCCCCCGAATCGACTGTCAGGATGCCGGGGGCTTTTCCACCGGCGAGGATGTAGCGTTTGCGGCTTTCCAGGGCGGTTGTCACCGGGTGAAAGCGGGTTCCGATGGCTTCTCCGGCGGCAAGGCGGGGCAGAATGTTCGGTTCTTCTCCGGGGGCGATGATGACGAGGGTTCCAGAGCGGCGAGCGAGGTCGGCGGCTTGCAGTTTGGTGGTCATACCACCGGTTCCCAAGCCGGTTGTCGTGCCGCCAGCCGCCTGCCACACCTCGGCGGGGATTTCGGCTGCGGTTACGTCGGCAATCAACCGGGCGGAGGGGTCGCGGCGCGGGTCGGCGGTGAACAAGCCGGGTTGGTCGGTGAGGAGGATGAGGGTATCGGCATCGACCAGGTTTGCGACCAACGCCGAAAGGTTATCGTTATCCCCCACGCGGATTTCTTCGGTGGCGACTGTGTCGTTTTCGTTGATGATGGGGATGACCCCCTGCCCCAGCAACGCCAGCAAGGTATTGCGGGAATTGAGGTAGCGGCGGCGGTCGGAGAGGTCGGCGCGGGTGAGGAGAACCTGGGCAATGGTTTGCCCGTATAAGCCGAAGACCTGCTCGTACACTGCCATCAGGCGCAGCTGACCAACTGCGGCAAGCATCTGCTTGGCGGGGATTTCTCTGGGTAGTTGGGGGTAGTTGAGGCGCTCGCGCCCGGCTGCCATGGCACCGGAACTGACGAGGATGACCTCGTGCTTTTGGCGGACAAGGTCGGCGACCTGGCGGGCGATTTCTACGAAGCGGGGCGGGGAGAGGCGGGGGCTTCCGGCGGTGAGGGTGGAAGAGCCAAGTTTGAGGATGATTCGCATAAGTTAGGGGTTTTCTGGCAGCGTCCGGTAAAAGCAACTTTGCGCCCCGGTGTGGCAGGCAGGTCCGGCGGGTTGGACAAGGACAAGCAGGGCATCTGCATCACAGTCGTAGCGGATTTCGGTCACTTTTTGGGTGTTGCCGCTTGTGCCGCCCTTGTGCCACAGTTCCTGGCGGGAGCGGCTATAAAACCAGGTTTCGCCGGTTTGGATGGTTTTCTGGAGGGATTCGGCGTTCATGTAGGCGAGGGTTAGCACGTCTTTGGTGGCTGCATCCTGCACAATGGCGGGGATTAAGCCGTTGGGGTCAAATTTGAGGGAGATGGCAGTGGGGTGGGGATGGTTGGGGGTCATTGTTTTCTTACCTTTAGCCCTCGCGCCGTCAGGTAGTCTTTTATCTCCGCTACGGTATATTCGCCGTAGTGGAGCATGGAGGCGACCAGGGCGGCATCGGCTTTGCCCTCGGTGAGGACATCGTAGAGGTGTTCCGGTTTGCCGCCTCCGCCGCTGGCAATGACGGGGATGCTGACGGCTTCGGCAATGAGACGGGTTAGGGCGAGTTCGTAGCCTTGTTGGGTTCCGTCCGCGTCTATGGAGTTGATGACCAACTCGCCTGCGCCCCACTCTTCGCCGCGCTGCGCCCATTGGAGGGCATCCAAACCGGTGCGGGTGCGCCCGCCGTGAATGACAATTTCGTAGCCGCTGGGGATTTGAACGGATTTTTCGACCCGCAGCACATCCATCGATAAAACCACCGCTTGCGCCCCAAAGGCTTGGGATGCTTCACGGATAAGTTGAGGGCGCTGCACGGCGGCGCTGTTGACGTTGACCTTTTCCGCCCCGGCGAGGAGGACACTGGCACAATCCTCCACCGTCCGCAAGCCGCCGCCCACCGAGAAGGGGATGAAAACCTGCTCCGCCACGCGGCTAACCACATCGAGCATGATGCCGCGCTTCTCGTTGGAGGCGGTGATATCGTAAAAAACGAGTTCGTCCAGACCTTGCTGATAATACTCGCGGGCTTTTTCTACCGGGTCGCCGATATCTTTGGTATCCACAAATTTGACAGATTTGGCAAGTTTGCCGTCACGGACATCTAAACAGGAGATGATACGTTTGGAGAGCATGGAGAGCCTTTTGGGGAATAAAAATAGGGAGTAGGAATTCGGTATTCGAGTGTCTTCTCTCTGGAGTCTAATATCGCCTTACCACTGCGCGAAGTTTTCCAGGAGGCGAAGCCCGACTGCACCACTTTTTTCGGCGTGGAATTGGACAGCAAAAAGGTTGTCCTTGCCAATCGCCGCCGGAAAGGGGATGCCGTATTCGGTTTGGGCATAGGTATGGGCAGGGTCTGCCGGTTGGGGGTAATACGAATGAACGTAGTAGAACTCATCACCGGAGCGGAGGTGGCGAAGGAGAGGGTGGGGTTGCAGGACGCTGACGGCATTCCAGCCCATGTGGGGAATTTTTAGTAACGGATTTGTAGAAGGGGATAGCGGATTTTTGGGAGAAATGGATGTTTCGGGGCGGAATTTTACCGTTTTACCGGGTAACAGCCCCAAACATTCGGTATCGTCTTCTTCCGAGTAGTCCAGGATAATTTGGCAGCCGATGCAGATGCCGAGGATGGGGGTTCCGGCGGCGAAAGCCTCTTTCAGGGCAGAATCCAGCCCGCGTTGACGCAGGGTTGTCATGGCTGCGCCAGCGGCTCCGACCCCAGGGAAGATGATTTTGTCGGCGCGGCGTACCGTTTCCGGGTCAGCAGAGACCTGGCTGGGAATGCCGAGGTGAGTGAGCGCTCTTCGGACGGAGGTCAGGTTTCCGGCATTGTAGTCAATTAAGGTAATCATAATAATCTCCAAAATCATTTATAATTAGTTAGTCAAACTAACCAAAAGGTGTTTTATGGAAAAAATCCTGCTTGAGTTTATTGCCACCCTCGACCATTCGCTCAAGAAACAGCAAAGTGAGGGGTTTTCGCACTTGACCGTTAGCCAGT
>DYNS01000155.1 GCA_020720965.1 Anaerolinea sp.
AGCCATGCTGGAAATCAGTCGCACCGCCATAGACCTGCTCGTCGTGGATTTTCGTCTGCCCGGCATTACCGGCGTGGAACTGATTCGCAAGGTGCGGAACACCAAACCCAATATCAAAATCATCCTCATCACCGGCGTAACCGAACCCAAACTGCTTAAGGAAGCCCAAAACGCCCCGGTAGATGCCTTCTTCACCAAACCCGTCCCCATGGGAGACTTTTTGGACGCAGTGGAACGCGCCCTCGGCATGGCGCGAACCATCGTCCGCAAGCCCACTGCCAGCCTGCCCCCCCTGCCAGAAGAAGCCCAATCCCCCAAAGGGCTGGCGGGCTTGATGGTGGAACTCCGCAAAGACCTGAACGCTTCCTCCCTCCTGCTCATAGACCAGTTCGGGCATATTCAGGCAGAAGCCGGGCAACTCCCCGACCCCAACAGTACCGTCTCCGTCATCGCCTCCCTCATGGGCATGTTCAGCGCCGCCCAAAAAGTAGCCAGCCTCCTCAACCATGCCGAAAATCACCTCCACCTTTTTGACGGCGCAACAACAGACGGCATCTTCCTGCCGGTTGGACCCTCCCACGCTCTCCTCATCCTCGGCGAGGGTATTGCCAACCCTCTTCAACTCGCCCCCAAGTTGGACCGACTCTTCACCGCCCGCATCGAAATTTTGGACTCCCTCAAACAAATCGGCGTAGACGTGCAAGCGCCGCCCGCCAAACCCTCCCCGCAGCGCTCCGCCATCGAAGAACCCTTTACCCAGCCCGAAGACCTGCCCCGCGAATTTTTAGACATCTTTAGCCAGGTGGGCAAACAACCCGCCAACGCCGATGATTTTTGGGACACCCTCATAGAGCAAGGCACAACCTACAGCGAACCCGATAAGCTGACCTGGGAACAAGCCCAAAAGCTGGGGCTAACCCCCGATTCCGATTCCAACCGCTCCTGACCCTGGAGGAACCATGACCACGAACCTGACCTGGTACGGGCACGCCACCCTCTGCCTGCGAACCCCGGAAGCGACCCTGCTCATAGACCCCTTCTTCAGCGGCAACCCCGCCGCCCCCATCCCCGCTCAAGAGGCCTCCGCCGACTACATCCTCGTCACACACGGTCACGGTGACCATATCGGTGATACCGTAAGCATCGCCGCCCGTACCGGCGCAACCGTCATCGCCAATTACGAAATTATCAATTGGCTTGCCGCCCAGGGAGTGCAAAATACCCATCCCCAGCACATTGGCGGCGGGTTTCATTATCCCTTTGGCTACCTCAAACTCACCCTCGCCCTGCACGGCTCCGCCCTGCCGGATGGCTCCTATGGCGGAAACCCCGCTGGCTTCCTGCTGACCACAACCGGCGGCAAGAAAATCTACATCGCCGGGGACACCGGCTTGTTCGGGGATATGAAACTCATCGGCGAAGAAGGCTTAGACCTCGCCATCCTGCCCATCGGAGATAACTTCACCATGGGACCCGAAGATGCCCTGCGTGCCGTCAAGCTTCTCTCGCCCCGTTACGTTGTCCCCATTCATCACTCCACCTGGGATTTAATCCGCCAGGATGCCCAGGCTTGGGCGCAGCGCGTAGAAGCGGAAACCAGCGCCAGCGTGCGGGTTTTGCAGCCAGGGCAAAGTTTTTTCATCTAACCGTTTTCTGCAATTTCGTGCTATAATTGCCATCGCTTAATTTTTGGGGCGTGGTGCAACGGCAGCACACCGGCCTTTGGAGCCGTGGATCTTGGTTCGAGTCCAGGCGCCCCAGCCAACAATGCAATAGGTAAAATGCGGAATGCAGAATAGAGAATGTGCTAAGGAATATTCTCTGCTCTGCATTCCGCATTTTTATTCAACACTTGCCACTTACCACTCTGGAGATTCTATGCCAATCATTACCCCCGTTTTACTCGCCGCCGGACAGGGAACCCGCATGAAGTCTAACCTGCCCAAGGTTCTGCACCCGGTTTGCGGCAAGCCGATGGTTGCCCATGCCCTGCAAGCCGCCCGCGCCGTAAGTGCCGAAATCCCGGTGCTGGTGGTGGGCGTGGGTGCCGAGGCGGTAAAGAGCGCCCTGGGCGATTCGGTGCGCTATGCCTTGCAAGACCCACCCCTCGGAACCGGACACGCCCTGATGCAAGCCGAACCCCTCCTGCGCGGTAAAACCGACTACGTCCTCCTCACCTATGCCGATATGCCCCTCCTGCGCGGCGAAACCTTGCAACAACTGGTACAGACCCAACTTTCCAACCCTGGTCCCCTTTCCATGCTCACGGTGCTGCGCGATAACCCACGCGGTTTTGGGCGCATCCTCCGCAACACGGAGGGGAACATCATCGCCATTGTGGAAGAAGCCGCCGCCACCCCGGAGCAGCGCAACATCCGCGAGTTGAACGTGGGCGCGTACTGCTTCCGCGCCGATTGGCTGTGGGAGGCGCTGCGCCAGATTCCGCTTTCCGCCAAAGGCGAGTATTACCTCACCGACACGGTGGAAATTGCCGCCCGGCAGGGCTTACCCGTGCAAGCGACCCTGATGGATGATTTTGCCGAGACCATTGGCGTAAACACCCGCGTTCACCTTGCCGAAGCCGAAGCCGCCCTGCGCCGCCGGATTAACGAATTTCACATGCTCAACGGCGTTACGCTGATAGACCCCCAAACAACCTACATCCAAGCCGATGTGACCCTGGGGAGGGATACCGTTGTCTATCCCAATACCCATCTGCAAGGGAATACCGTCATTGGGGCAGAGTGCCAGGTGGGACCCGACACCTACATCCGCGATACGAAGGTGGGCGACCGCTGCCGCATCTTCAAATCCGTTTTAGAGGGCGCGGTGCTGGAAAATGATGTGGATATGGGTCCCTTTGCCCGGCTGAGAAAAGGCGCGCACCTGTGCGACCATGTTCACATGGGCAACTTTGGCGAGGTCAAAGACTCCACTTTGGGCGCGGGCGTAAAGATGGGGCATTTTTCCTACATTGGCAACGCCCAAATTGGAGAAAACACCAACATTGGGGCAGGAACGATTACCTGCAACTATGACGGCGCAAACAAACATGCCACCCTCATTGGCAGAGATGTCTTTATTGGTTCGGATACGATGCTGGTAGCGCCCCTCACCATCGGCGATTCTGCCAGAACCGGCGCGGGCGCGGTGGTGACCAAAGACGTGCCGGAGGGCGCTTTGGTGTTTGGCGTGCCTGCCCGCCCTCGTTTACAAACGTCTGCCCCAGTTGAGGACAAATAACCAGGCGGTGAGCGCCACAAAGGGTTTAAGAACCCGCCAAAAAAGCCATTGCAGCCATGCCCAGGGCAACTGATATAAAAACTGGGCAATGAACCAGCGCATAACCAGCGCCTGCCCCATGGAACTGAACAGGATTTGCCAGCGATACCGCGAGAAGGAAAAATCGCCGCTGGCAAATGCTTGTTTAACGGCAAGGGCTGCCATCTTGCCGTACCCCAGAGAGAAGCTAATCCCCTCGCCAAAAATGGGGTCAATCCCTGCCGCATCGCCTGCCAGTAGCACTCCCGGCGCAGAGAAGGGGTTGTGGGGCGCAAAGTAGCGAATGGGATGCGATTTCCAGCCCCCTGGCGGCGGGCAGGTGTAGCCGCTTTGTTGCATCTCTTTTTGCAGAGTGGTCTTTAGTGCCGGGCGGGCTTGGTTTGCCAGCAGATTGGTGTCGTAAATGCCGCAGCAGCGTTCCCCGCCGGGGGTGGGGAAGTCCCACACGTAACCGGCTATCCCCTGCGGGATGGGCGAGAACTGAAAGTAGGCGTGGCGCAAAGGGCGAGGCGGCCGGGCAGGGGCGGGCAGGTAGCCTTCTAGCAGGCGGGCGGTGTAGAGCGGAGCGCGAGGAAACAGGCTGCGGCGGGCGATGCTGTTTGCGCCATCTGCCGCGATGATGGCTTGGGCGCGGAAAATTTTCCCGCCTGCCTCCACTTCCCATTCTTCCCCCTGGCGTTGAATGCGGCTGACGGGGGTTTGTTCCAAAATTTCCATCCCGGCTTGGCGCACTTTGCCTGCCAGCCAGGCATCCAACTCCTCCCGCCGGATGACCCGCAGGGTGGGGGTTTTGCCAGGGCGGGTAAAGGATAAACCTCCGCTGCCAAAATGCAGTAGCGCGGTTTTTACGTCTGTGTGGGCAATTTCACCCAAGTCCAGCCCCAGGCGTTGCAGGAGAATTTCGCCATCGAACATCAGTCCGCCGCCGCATAGTTTGGGGCGGGGATAGGTTTCTTTTTCTAAAATGAGCACGCGAGGGGCAAGGTGCGGGGCAAGTTGGTGCAGGTGCAGGGCAGCAGAAAGCCCAGCCGGTCCGCCGCCGAGGATGAGGATGTCTTTTTTCATGGCTGTATTGTAAATGAACCGCGCAGCGGCATAGTCGTCTTTTTTCTCCCTTCTCCCGCAGGGCTTACGGAGCAGGGATGGGCAATGTAGGTATAATCACCTTCCGAAAATTTGCCAAAAGGTGAAAAAATGACCATTTCTGACCTGCAAAAAAGAGAACTGATTGCTCAGGCGGCGGCGGTTCGCCCCCTGGCGTATGCGCCTTACTCCCATTATGCCGTTGGCGCGGCGGCGCTCACCCCCGGCGGCAGGGTATTCACCGGCGTAAACGTGGAAAGCGCCGCCTACCCAACCACCATGTGCGCCGAGCGGGTGGCAATGTATAAAGCCGTCTCGGAGGGCGAGCGCGTTTTTGAAGCCATTGCGGTTGTCACCCAAAACGGCGGCTCCCCCTGCGGCGGTTGCCGCCAGGTGATGGCGGAATTTGGGCTGGATACCCTGGTGCTGATTGCGGACGAAAGCGGAAACCTGTTGCAGGAAGCCACCGTGCGCGACCTTTTGCCCGGCGCATTTACCCCCAAAGACCTCCCCGCCCAGGCTTAAACATGCCCGCCACCGTTTATCTTGCGCTTGGAACCAACTTGGGCGAGCGCCCCGCCAATTTGCGTGCTGCCCTCCTCGCCCTTTCTCCGGCGCTGAGGGTGTTGCAGGTCTCCTCCGTGTACGAGACTGACCCCTGGGGCTACGCCGAGCAGCCCGCCTTCTTAAACCTGGCGCTGCAAGCCCAAACCGACCTGCCCCCTGCCGAACTGCTGCAATTTTTGAAGGAACAGGAAGCCCGCCTGGGGCGCGCTCCCGGTTTTCGATATGGACCCCGGCTGATAGACCTGGACATCCTCTTCTACGCCGACCTGGTTTTGGATACCGCCACCCTCACCCTGCCTCACCCCCGCCTGCAAGAGCGACCCTTTGTCCTGGTTCCGTTGGCGGAAATTGCTCCACGCCTTCAACATCCCCGCCTGGGGCGCAGCATTGCCGATTTGCTGCAAACCGCCGGGCGCGAGGGTGTGCGTCTGTATGGCTCTTTAGACTGGAAACTGACCCCATGACCTTGCCTCCCCTGCTGAACTTTGCCCTGTTTGCCTTTGTCTCCCTCTTTACCATGGTCAACCCGGTGGGGGTCATTCCCGTCTACACCGGCATGACCGCCAACCTCAGCGCCGCCGAATCGCGCCGGGTGGCGTTCAAAGCCACGTTAACGGCGACCCTAATCCTGCTCGGTTTTGCCCTTACCGGGCAGTGGCTTTTTCGATTCTTTGGCATTTCCACCGACAGCCTGCGGATTGTGGGCGGAATCATCTTCTTCCTCATGGGCTACGAAATGCTTCAAGCCCGCCTCACCCGCACCAAGTACGATGACGAAACCGTTCACGAATACATGAGCGATATTTCTCTCACCCCGCTTGCCATCCCCATCATTGCCGGACCGGGCGCCATCACCTCCGCCATTATCTTAATGAACCAGGCAAAAACCCTGCCGGAAGCCGGGGTTGTACTGGGCGTGATTGTGACCCTGATGGGCTTTACTCACCTGCTCCTGCTTGGCGCAAAGCAAGTAACCCGCATCCTGGGTGAAAACGGCAACAAGGTCATGCTGAGGCTGATGGGCTTAATTGTCATGGTGATTGCGGTGGAATTCTTCTTCAGCGGGTTAAGACCCATCCTGCGCGGCATTTTGCAACTGAACTGAGGCTTGTTTGCCCAAAAGGGAATGAGATACAATCAAAAGGAACCCTGTAGCCATGTTTTTATTTTGGAAAAGGAGCCTTTCGTATGGAAATTGACCTTCAGCACCGCCCCTCTTACTCGCTTGCTATTGTGCGCCTCGCCTCCGGCGAGCGCATCCGCGCCGAATCTGGCGCAATGGTGAGCATGTCCGCCAGCGTCAATATCGAAACAAAAGCCGAAGGCGGCATCTTTAAATCGCTTTCCCGCGCCATGTTGGGCGGAGAATCTTTCTTTCAGAACTTTTTTCAGGCAAACGAACAAGGCGGAGAAGTGACCCTCGCGCCCAACCTGCCCGGCGATATTACCCAAATTGACCTGCAAGCCGGGCAAAAATTGATGGTACAAGCCGGTTCCTACCTCGCTTCCGAAACATCCATAGACCTCACCGCCAGAGTCAGCATGAAAGCCTTCATGTCCTCCGAAGGCTTTTCCATGTTGGAGGCAAGCGGCACAGGCAAACTCCTCGTCTCTTCCTACGGAGCCATCTTCGAGCGGGACTTGCAACCCGGCGAGCGTTACGTGGTCGATTCCTCTCACCTGGTCGCTTTCGATTCCTCCGTCACCCCCGCGCCTCGCGCCTCTGGCGGGCTAAAAGCCACCCTCCTCAGCGGCGAAGGACTGGTGATAGAACTGACCGGACCGGGGCGAATCTATATCCAAACCCGCTCTCCCCAAGCCCTCATCAATTGGATTATCCCTCAACTGCCCCGCCCCAGCAGCAGCAGCGACTAAAGGATAAAAAATGACCGACCTCAAACCCCTTAACTGGACTGCCAAACCCGGCATCGGTTACACCGTTGCCCGCCGCGCCGATGGCGGCATGAACCTGACCTTTACAGACCTCTCCGATGCCACCATTCAAGACTGGCACAACTTCGCCCTGGAACACCTCCTCGGCTCCGACCGCCTCACCCGCAACCTCTACGACCTGCGCGAAGTCCCCCAACTGACAGAACGCGCCCTCAAACTGGCAGTGGACGTAAACAACGACCCATCCACCCGCAACCTGCGGGTCGCCGTTTTGGTGGCAAGCCCAGAAGCCCGGCAAGCCATCATCAACGTTGCGGCAGGCG
>DYNS01000156.1 GCA_020720965.1 Anaerolinea sp.
ATCTACCCATTCGCCGCCTTTGCCGGGGGTGACTCCCGCGACAAGGTTGGTTCCGTAGGCAGCCATCTGACGGGTGTGGAAAAGCCCCTCGCTGCCGGTAATGCCCTGTACCAGTAATCTTGTTTCTTTGTTTACCAGGATGCTCATCGGTTAAGCTCCTTTCGATGCGGCGACTGCTTTTTGGGCGGCGTCTGCCAGGGTTTCGGCGGTTATCAGGTTGGCACTGGAAAGAATGGCACGACCTTCTTCTGCGTTGGTTCCGACAATGCGGACGACCATCGGCACTTTGGGTTTTACTTCTTCCATTGCCGCTATCAGACCTTTGGCAACTTCATCTCCCCGGGTGATGCCGCCGAAGATGTTGATGAGGATGGCGCTGACGTTGGGGTCGCCGAGGATGATTCGCATGGCGGCTGCCACTTTTTCGGCACTTGCCCCGCCGCCGATGTCTAAGAAGTTGGCGGGTTCGCCCCCAAAGAATTTGAGAATGTCCATGGACGCCATTGCCAGCCCGGCTCCGTTCACCATGCAGCCGATGTTGCCATCCAATTTGATGAAGGTTAAGCCGTATTTGCGGGCTTCCACTTCGGAGGGGGCGTCTTCGTCTGTGTCGCGCATTTCGGAGAGTTGGCTGTGGCGGAAGAGGGCGTTGTCGTCAATCAGCATTTTGCCGTCCAGCGCAATGAGCCGGTTGTCTTTGCTGATGATGAGGGGGTTGATTTCTGCCAGGGTTGCGTCATTTTCCAGGTAGGCTTGCCACAATCCTTTCAGGATTTCGCCAAAGGCGCGCCAGTGTTCGCGGGGCAGGTCAATGCCGGAGGCGATGTCGCGGGTTTGGTAATCTTTGATGCCTACGAGCGGGTTGATGTGAACTTTGATGATTTTTTCGGGCGTTTTTGCGGCGACTTCTTCAATATCCACGCCCCCTGCGGCAGATGCCATGATGACCGGCTTTTTGGCGGCGCGGTCGTTGGTAATGCCGAGATAGATTTCCTGTTCGATGGCGGCGGCTTCATCTACCAGCACTTTGCGAACCGGAAGCCCTTTAATTTCCATCGAAAGGATTTGGGTGGCAAACTGTTCTGCTTCTTGCGGGTCTTTTGCCACTTTAATGCCCCCTGCCTTGCCGCGCCCGCCGACAAGTACCTGGGATTTGATGACGACGCGCCCGCCGAGCTCTTCGGCAATTTGCCGGGCTTCGTTTGCGCTTGCCGCCACTCTCCCCTTCGGAATGGGAATCCCATACCGGGAGAAGATTTGTTTGGACTGATATTCATGGAGTTTCATGCGGGTTATCTCCCATTCAATATTTGGCGTAACTCCCTGCCACTAGGCGTGTATTATATATCATCCAACCCTAAAAATACAACCTTGCAACCCGCCACACTATCGGGCAAAATGGTCTTGCTTGTTTCCCCATACCTTACAGGCATAGGAGAGAATATGGATTTGAATTTGACGGCAAAACGCGCCCTTGTGACGGGCGCAACACGCGGATTGGGCTTTGCTACGGCTCGGTTGCTCTCGCAGGAGGGCGCGGTTGTTTGTATCAATGGGCGTGCGGAAGCAAATGCTCAGGCTGCCGCGAATGCCCTTGCAGCCGAGACGGGGCAGCCGGTGTACGGCTTGGGAGCGGATGTCAGCCTGGCGGGTGCGGCAGAATCGCTGGTGCAGGCGGCAGCCGCGCAAATGGGCGGGTTGGATTTGCTCGTTTGCAATGCCGGGGGTCCGCCTCCGGGGGCGTTCGAATCTTTTGATGAAGAAACCTGGCAGAAGGCGGTGAATCTCTCTTTTCTTAGCAATGTGCGCCTTATTCGGGCGGCTTTGCCTTTTTTGCGGCAGTCTGCCTTTGCCAGCGTCCTCACGGTGACTTCCTACTCGGTGAAGCAGCCCATTCCCAACCTGGTGCTGTCCAATTCCATCCGCGCCGCTACGGTGGGGCTGACCAAGTCCCTGGCGCTGGAACTGGGCAAGGAAGGGATTCGTTTCAACTCCATTTTGCCCGGCTGGACGGAGACGGAGCGGGTTGGCGAGTTAATGTCTGCCCGCGCCCGTCTGAATAACAGCACGGTGGAAGTCGAAATTGCCCGTCAGGCGCAGGAGAGCGCCCTGGGGCGCATGGGAAACCCGCAGGAATTTGCCAATGCAGCGGTGTTTTTGCTCTCCCCGGCGGCGGCGTACATTACCGGGGTGATGCTGACGGTGGACGGTGGGATGTATCGGGGTACGCTTTAGCCCCATGAAGCGCTTCTCTCACCTTACCCGCACGGTTTTCTTACTCTTCTTCCTCTTCGGGTTGGATAAAGCCTTTGCCTTTGCGCGGATTTTTATCGTCTCGCGCACCTTTAGCCTGCCTCTGCAAGATGCCTTCAACTCCGCCAACAACCTGCCAGACCTGCTTTTTGCCCTCATCTCTGGCGGGGCGTTTTCCATGGCGTTTATCCCTTTGCTGCGCCAGGCGATTGTCTCTCGCGGGCGGCAGGATGCCTGGGATTTATTCTCTCGCGTAGCCAACCTGATGTTTGTTCTCACCGGTTTGCTGGCAGGGTTCATTGCCCTCTTTGCGGAAGAAATTGTGGGAGCGCAAATAGGCATTGCCCCCGGCTTTGGCGCAGAGCAGCGCCGCCTGGTGGCGGATTTGATGCGTCTGAACCTTATCTCCCTGCTCATTTTCTCCATCAGCGGGCTGGTGATGGGCGGCTTGCAAGCCAATCAGCATTTTCTATTGCCCGCCCTTGCCCCCCTGTTTTATAACGTGGGGCAGGTCATTGGCGCTCTTTTCTTTGCGCCAATGCAGCCTCTTTCCCTCTTTGGGTTTACCCTGCCCACTTTGGGGCTGGGAGTGCATGGGCTGGTATACGGAGCGATTTTGGGCGCAGCCTTGCACCTGCTTGTGCAAACGCCGGGGCTGTTTCTCTACCAGTTTCGTTGGACGGCTTCGCTGGATATTCGCAACTCTGGCTTAATCGCCGCCCTGCGTCTCATGGCTCCCCGTCTGCTGACCATGTTCGGGATTCAGGTCATGTTTTTGGCGAGGGATAACCTCGCCTCCCGTCTGGGGCAGGAGGGCGCAGTCTCGGCGCTGACCTATGGCTGGATGATGATGCAGGTTCCCGAAACTATCCTCGGTACGGCAATCGCCACTGCCCTGCTGCCTTCTCTGGCGGAATATGCTGGGACTGGAAATTGGGCTTTATTCTCCGAGACCTTGCAAAAAGCCCTGCGAGCCTTGCTGGCTCTCACCCTGCTTTCGGCGGGAGTCATCCTCGCCGCCATTCACCCCCTGGCAGCCCTCGCCTTCGGCTTGGATGAAGCCGGAACCACCCTGCTGACCGCCACCATCCGCATTTACATGCTCACCCTGGCAGGCTACGCCCTGCAAGAAACCCTCTCCCGCGCTTTTTACGCCCGAAAAGAACCTCTCTTCCCGCTCTGGGGCGTGCTTCTGCGCCTGGTCATTTATCTCGGCATCGGCATTTCTGCCCTGGTCTTTTTTCCAGAGAAGGGCGCTCCCGCTCTCGCCGCCGCCGAATTGTCCCTTTTAGCGGAGGCGCTCTTCCTGCTCTGGGCGCTGAATCGGCGTGGAATTCCTCCCCTGTTGCTGAAACCGGCTGCCCTGCGAGGAATTTCGGCAGCCGTTTTGGGTGGCGGTTTGGCGTATGGGGTGGCAGTCTGGCTCCCCGGCGCGGGGTATCTCACCGCCCTGGCGGGGATGGCGCTGGGTGCCTCCCTCGGTTTCGCCCTCATCTGGCAGGATGTCCGCCTGCTTTTCCGCCTCTGAAATTGGGATATAATCGCGCCCATGTCCACTTCTGAAACACAACCCAACCCACTCTCAGATACGCAACCGGGAAAAACCAAACCCGGCGCAAAAGGTTTTTGGATAGCCCTTCTCGTTTTAGCCGCCGCCCTCCTTCTGGGCGGTTTTGGTGGTTACGGTATGGGGATTAATGACCGCGTGAGCGCCCAATCTGCTCAGAAAGATGCCATCCTCAGCGAACAGTTTGCCCTTGCCCAACAGGATGTGGAAGCCGGGCGTTACGCGGTTGCCAATCAGCGCCTGAATTACATCCTGGAGCAAAATTCCTCCTACCCCGGCGCTGCCGAACTGCTGACGAAAGTCCTGGTGCAGCAAGCCATCACCCCCACCGCTGTCCCCACTGCCACGCCCACCATCACCCCCACCGCCGACCTGCGCGAGCAGGAAACCATCTTTGGCGAGGCGCAGCAGCAGGTTGCCAACAAAGATTGGTCAGCCGCCCTCGGCTCCCTCGACTCGCTCCGCAAGGCAGACCCTGCCTACAAGGTTGTTCAGGTGGACGGCATGTACTACACCGCTCTCCGCAACCGGGGCATAGACCAGATTATGGGCATTGGCGCATACACCAGCACCAATCTGGAAGGCGGCATTTATGATTTGACGGTTGCCGAGCGTTTTGCTCCTTTGGATGGCTATGCCGCCGGAGTGCGGGAGGGCGCGAGCCAATTTTTGACGGCGGCTTCCTTCTTTGGGATTGACTGGGTGCAGTCTTTGCAATATTTTGGCGAGGTAAATCGCCTTTACCCCAACCTGAGAGATGCCTCCGGGATGACCGCCTCCCAATACTACTATCAATCTCTCCTCAACTATGGCGATATTCTCGCCGCCGAGGGGCAGGGAAAATCCCTTTCAGACCGTTGTCAGGCGTTGGATTATTGGGGTTCCGCCCAATCGATTGCCGGGTTGGATGAAACCTACGGCGCGAAGTTCAACCGCTTATACAACCAGTGTTACCCGCCCACCGCCACCCCAGACCCGGCGCTTCTCATCACCCCGGAGGTGCCCACCCCCGAACCTACCGCCAGCGGCGGCTAATAAAAAATCCCCGTCAAAACGGGGATTTTTTATTAGCCCAAAACGCCGGAAAGGTCGTAATCCATCGCGCCGGTGATTTTTACCTTTACCATCTCGCCGATTTTTGCCTTTCCCTGAGCAAGCACCAGACCATCAATTTCTGGCGCATCCCGGTAAGAGCGCCCAATGCTGATGCCTTTATCTGTCCCCTCCACGAGCACATCCAGAGTTTTGCCTACGAAGGATTGATTAATCTGAAGCGAAATATTCTGCTGTAACGCCATCAGCCGCTCCCAACGCTCCTGCTTCACCTCCGCAGGCACGGGGTCGCCGAGCGGTTCGCTGCTTGTGCCAGGTTCAAACGAAAACTGAAAAGCGCCCACCCGGTCGAAGCGGGTTTCTTCCACAAAGCGCAGCAGGGCGGTGAATTCTTCCTCGGTTTCGCCGGGGTAGCCCACAATGAAAGTTGTCCGAATGGCAAGCCCTGGCAGGGCGGCACGCATTTTTGCCAGGGTTTTATGCACCCAATCCATGTTGGAAGGGCGTTTCATTCTTCTCAGTGTTTCGGGGTGGGCATGTTGCAGGGGAATATCCAGGTAGGGCAAAATTTGTGAAAAGGTGGCCATCACTTCTATCATCCGGTCTGTAACGTAGCCGGGGTAAGAGTACATGACTCGTATCCAATCTTGGGCGGGGGTTTCTTTTGCCAGCGCTTCCAGCAGGGAGGCTAAACCGTCTTTCATTCCCAGGTCAGAGCCGTAATCGGTAGTGTCCTGGGCAATCAGAATCAGCTCGCGCACGCCCATTTCGCGTAGTTCGCGTGCCTCGCGCAGGATGGTTTCCACCGGGCGGCTGACGGCAGTTCCCTTGATGAGGGGAATGGCGCAGAAGGCGCAGGGGCGGCGGCAGCCATCTGCCACCTTCAGGTAGGCGCTTGCTCCGCTCAGGCTGGCACGCAGGGCATTCTTCTCGTCTGCGCCTACGGTGGGGCTTTCTGGTAGATGGTAAAGCGGTTGGGGGTGAGGGGTTGCCCTCAGGGTTTGCACCACTTCCAAAATATCCATCCATCGCCGGGTTCCCAAAATGCCGTCAATACCCGGCACTTGTCGGGCAACTTCCACCCCGTAGCGCTGGGTAAGGCAACCTGCTGCCACCAACAACTGACCGGGGCGTTTTTGCTCTGCGAGGGTTCGCAAGGCTGCCAGCGATTCTTCTTTGGCAGGTCCAATGAACCCGCAAGTGTTCACAATGAGGATACTGGCGTTTTCCGGGTCGCTTTGCGGCTTATAGCCATCGTTCATTAACAGCTGCGCCATCGAATCCGAGTCAACTGTGTTTTTGGCGCATCCGAGCGAGAGAAGGTGAAAAGTTTTTTTGGGAGCCATACAGACCTATGGGATGGGGGTAAGGGTTTGGAAGGGGGTAAGGGTGGCGGTGGGACTGGGCAAGCCTCGCGGGGTGGCGGTGGGAGTTGTGCTGGGGGTGGGCGTGGGGGTTTGTACACCATCCACAGTGTAGATGAGGTTGATAACCTCGCCAAAGCCGCCTTGCACGCCCAGGTCAATTTGGTTATACACAATCCGAATCCCCGCGCCGGAACCGGCAACGACCTCAATCCGCTCTGCGCCGTCAAAGGTCAGCGCCGCACCGGGGGCAATTCGTCCCTCCTGTTCCACAACCCCATCTACCAGCACGCGCAGGTAAACTCTCTCCATCGCGATGACCGTCACCTGTACGGCTCCTGTCGCCTCGAAGAAAAACGGGGTGGCGGTTTCGGTGGGGGGGAGCAGCACCGGGTCCTGGGTGGGGATGGCTGTTCCGAGTTGTTCCACGCTGGTGGGGAAAATCTCTGGCGTGGGGGAGATTCCACCCTCCGGGGTTGCCAAAAGCGCCTCGGAAAGGGAAGGTTGTTCCGTTAATGCGGCATCTGTCTCGCTGGGGCTGCCAATCATCCGCGAGGCACCCCAAATGACCATCCCGGCGATGAGGAGCGCCATGACGCTGCCGAAGAGCAAATCCGGGCTGAGGAGGTGGGGCAGCCAGGCGGGCAGGCGTATTGCCGGGTTGGGGGTGCGCCGAACGGGTTGGGGTTGTCTTTCCAGGCGGCGGGCTTGAATGGCTTCGGCGAAGCGCAACAGGGTGGCTTCCACATTCATATCCAAAAAATTGGCGTAGCCGCCCAGCATTCCCCTGGCTTGGACGGGGGAAGCAAGGGCTTCAAAATCTCCTGCTTCGATGTGTTGCAGGCTGTTTTTGCGAATATGGGTGTGCCGTTCTATCTCATCCAGGGTTAGCCC
>DYNS01000157.1 GCA_020720965.1 Anaerolinea sp.
ATTTGCGAAACATGGGTTCTCCGGTGATTTGTAAATTAGGGCGTGCGTTGTTCGTTATCCGAGTATCCAATAACGAAGAATCAAAATCCCCTGCCAGGATGACAGGGGAGGGGGGAAGGCTAATCCGGGAGACAGATGCGCCGTTCTCCACCTCCTTTCCGCGAGAAGTGGTTGAACCGACCAAAGCGGGCGACCTGGCTTGGGCAGTCCATCGCTGGACTACCTTCACAGTTGCGCGACAGCGCCGGGCTTGCACCGGACTTCGCCGCTGAATGGTCGTACAAAATTGCTTGGCGATTGTACCCCAGTTCTTTCCAAAAAGCCTTGACTTGGAGTTACCTCCAGGTGATAGACTATTTTTACGAGGTGAATATGAAAATTGCAGAAGTGAGTGAACGTTACGGGCTTTCTTCCGACACACTGCGCTATTACGAGCGGATTGGGCTTATCCCCCGCGTTCAGCGTAGCGATAGCGGCATTCGGGATTACAGCGAACTGGACATTCGGCGGGTGGAATTTGTGAAATGCCTGAGAAGTGCGGGTCTGCCCCTGGAAGTGTTGGTGGAATATATGGACCTGGTTCAGCAAGGTGACGCGACCATTGAAGCCCGCAAGGACATTCTAAGAGAACAGCGCGATTTACTGACCGCTCGCATCCTGGCAATGCAAAAAACCCTGGAAGTGCTCCATCGCAAAGTTCAGGTGTACGAAACCGCAATTTTAGCCAAAGAAAAGCAAATCGTTCAGACCGAAAAATGAGAGGACAAAATGGAAACAAGAAAACTTGGCAATAGCGGATTGGAAGTCTCGGCGCTTGGGTTGGGTTGTATGCGAATGAGTTTTGGCGACAATCCCACAGACAAGCAAGAAATGTTAAATTTTATGCACAAAGCGGTGGAACGCGGCATAACCTTCTTCGACACGGCGGAAGTATACGGTCCCTTCACCAACGAGGAACTTGTCGGCGAAGCCTTGGAGCCGTTTCGGGGCAGGGTGGTGATTGCCACCAAGTTTGGATTTAAACACGGCGAAGACGGTCCCCGCCCCGGCACAGGGTTGGACAGCCGCCCAGAGCAAATTAAACGAGTGGCAGAAGAGTCGCTCCGGCGCTTGCGGGTGCACGCGATTGACCTGTTTTATCAGCATCGCCCCGACCCTGAAGTGCCCATGGAAGATGTGGCAGGCGCAGTGCAGGATTTGGTTCGGCAGGGCAAGGTGAAACACTTTGGCTTATCGGAATCCAGCGCCGAGCAAATCCGCCGCGCCCATGCCGTTCAACCTGTCGCCGCTTTGCAAAGCGAATACTCCATTTGGTGGCGCGAAATTGAAGAAAATGCAGTCCTCGCCACCTGTGAAGAGTTGGGCATTGGTCTTGTGCCGTACAGCCCCCTGGGGCGCGGATACCTAACCGGTAAAGTGGACGAGCGCACCACCTTTGCCAACGCCGACATCCGCAGCCGCAACCCGCGCTTTACTCAGGAGGCGATGAAAGCCAATTGGGGCGTGGTGGAATTGCTGGAGCGAATTGCCTCGCAAAAAAACGCCACCCCTGCCCAAATAGCCCTCGCCTGGTTGTTAGCGCAAAAACCCTGGATTGTCCCCATCCCCGGCTCGCGCAGGCTGGAAAGACTCGATGAAAACAACGGCGCGGTGAACATTCACCTGACGGCGGATGACCTGAGCGAAATTAAAACCGCCATGTCAAAAATCACCGTAATGGGGAATCGGTATTAGAAAACGGGAGATGATAATGAAAAATAACGATATGGAACAGGAACTGATTGACCTCTCCAAAAAGAAGTGGGGCTGGATGTCTGAGCGCGATATAAATGCTTTGGATGCACTTTTCCACGAAAAAGCTGTCTTTGTTCACATGGGCGGCTCATGGGGTAAAGAGCAGGAGATTGAAATTATTAAAGGCGGCGGGATTCACTACAAAAATGCAGACATCCACGAAGTGTCGGTGAATATCATAGGCGCAGCTGCTGTTCTCTTAAACCGAATTACGCTGCTTGCCGTTGTTGGCGGTAACGAAGTGACCAACCCTTTTATGGTGACGGAAGTCTATGTGTGGGAAAGCGATACCTGGAGATTAGCCTCGCTTTCCTTTACAAAATTGCTTACCGCGTAACCGGTTTAGAAACATAAGGATAAAATGATGCAAACCATACAACTCAACAACAAATATCAACATCTCCTAGTACTTTTGACCATAGAACCGTCAAGACCGCCAAGGGCGCGAAGATTTTGCGCTCTTGGCGGTTCTTGTGCAAGAAAATTATTCCGCCAGGAACAGGAAGATACCTCCAACATGGCTCAGACACAAGTAATCCGAATGGAACAAGAAACAGCCCGAAAAAAAGTCGCCATTGGCGTATTGGCAATTTTTACGGCAGAATTTGTAAGCCTCCTCTACGCCAATGCCAGAAACATCACCCAACCCGGCATGATTGCCGAATTGGGTGGAATGGCATTATTCTCCTGGCTCATTGCCTTGCCTGCACTCGCAGGCGCAGCCTCCACCTTGCTTCTCGGAAAACTTTCCGATGTGTACGGGCGGCGCAACATGATATTGCTCGGCATTGCCATCTTTACGGTGGGACTGGCAATTTCTGCCAGCAGCCCCAGCATGGAATTTTTAGTCGCATCACAAACCTTTATGACGATAGGGCATTTCCCCATTTTGCCCTTATGCTTTGCAGTCGTGGGAGACCTCTTCCCCCCTTCGGAACGCGCCAAATGGACGGGGCTGGTTAATATCCCAACCGGCTTCGCCGCCTTGCTCGGTCCCATCCTGGGCGGAATCATCGCCGAAAGCGCCCTGGGTTGGCGCGGATTATTCTGGGGCGCTATTCCCCTCAACCTGGTAGCGGCAGGTTTGGTCATTTTTGGGTTGCCCGATACCTCTCAAAAGAAGAAAACCAAAATCGATGTTCCCGGCGCTTTTCTCATGGTACTGGCTACAACCACTCTCATCCTTGGCTTTTCATGTCTCGGAGCGCCGGGTATGCTTGGGGCGGGCATTCTCCAACTCTTCCTTTCCCTGGTGGCTTGGTTTATCTTTATGCAAATTGAGAAGCGAGCCGAAGAGCCTATCCTTGCCCCTCAAATTCTCTTCAACCGAACCTTTGTCACCGCCGCAGCAACGGGTCTACTTTCCTTTTTTGGTATGGTAGCCATAGCCGGATACTCGCCCATCTTCGTGCAGCAGGTGATGACCGTCAGTCCAACCATCAGTGGCTCCATGCTGACACCCTTCAGCGCCCTGGTTGCCTTCATCGGCATCCCCGTTGGCTTCATCCTGGCAAAAACGAAGAAATATCGCACCATGTACATCCTGGCTTACGCAGTGGTGACTCTTGCCTTACTGGCGATGTGGCGCTTTACGGGCAACACACCCATTTGGGTATACGTTTTGGTCACGGGCATTGCAGGCATAGGTTTGGGAATGCTCCCAACCATCAACGCGGTCGTGGCGCAATTTTCCGTCTCGAAAGACCTTTTGGGGGTATCCGTTGGCGCAATCTTCTTCTTTCAGATGATTGGCATTGCCGTTTCTCCTGCCATTTTGGGGTTCGCGCAAAGCCAAGCCCCTGCCAGCCTGGAAGATGGTCTAAAACTCGTCTTTTTGGTGGCGGCGCTTGCCCTCTTACTTGCCTTGCTTCTGATTATTACCATCCCAGAAATTTCTTTGGAAACAGAAAATTCCCTACCCCAAAAATAATCCGCCGAAACCTTTTTCCGCATCTCAATCTTGACTCAGCCTTTTGCAAGCGCGTATAATGAGCCTGACCAACAAGCCCGGAGAAAAGTACCCCCCTTTCGTATTCAGAGACCTGCCAACCGGTGCAAAGCAGGCGGAAGGGGCGCGAAATCCACTCCGGCTCCCGCAAGGGATGTTGCTCCCGCAGGCGCGTAAGCGGTAAGGGAGCCGGGTTTGCCCGTTAGCGCAAACACAAGGCTGCCCTTGGGCAGCAAACGCAGGTGGCACCACGAGCCGTCCCTCGTCCTGCATGGAGGGACGGCTTTTTGTATCTATCATTCACTCAGGAGAAGCCATGTTAGACCTCAACCTCATCCGCGAAAAGCCCGACCTGGTGCGAAAGTCGCTACAAGACCGGCAAGACGACCCCGCACCAGTGGATGCCATTTTGCAATTGGACGAAAAACGGCGCAGCCTCATTGCCGAGGTGGAAACCCTCAAAGCCGAGCGCAACGCCGTCTCTAAAGAAATTGGCAAGATGAAAGACCCCGCCGCCCGCCAGGAGAAAATCGAAGCCATGCGCCTGGTAGGCGATTCCATTTCGGCGTTGGATGCCGACCTGACAGGGGTGGATGCCGAACTAAACCGCCTCGTCTCCACCCTACCCAACTTCCCCGACCCGCGCACCCCCTATGGCAAAGATGACAGCGAAAACATCGTCATCAAAACGGTGGGCGAGCCTCGTCAGTTTTCCTTTGCTCCCAAAGCCCATTGGGATTTAGGTCCCGCCCTGGGCATCATCGATTTTGAACGAGGCAGTAAACTGACCGGGTCACGCTTTTACGTTCTCAGCGGGGCAGGGGCAAGGCTTCAGCGGGCACTAATCGCCTGGATGCTGGATTTACATTCCCGCCAGGGCTACCGCGAACAATATCTGCCCTTTATGGTAAAAACCGCCACCGTGTTTGGCGCGGGGCAGCTGCCCAAATTTGCCGAGAACCTCTACAAAGACCACGAAGAAGATTACTACTTTGTCCCCACTGCCGAAATTCCGCTCACCGGCTTGCACATGGACGAAATTCTGGATGAAGCCAGCCTGCCGCGTCAGTACACCGCCTATACCCCCTGCTTTCGGCGCGAGAAGATGAGCGCGGGGCGGGATGTGCGCGGGATTAAGCGCGGGCATCAGTTTGACAAGGTGGAAATGTACACCTACTGCAAACCCGAAGATTCCGAAACCATGCACGAGAAGATGGTGGCGGATGCCGAGGAAACCTGCGCCCTGCTTGGCATTCCCTACCGCGTTAAGCGCCTCTGCACCGGCGACCTGGGCTTTGCCTCCACCTTGACCTACGACCTGGAACTGTGGGCTCCCGGCTGTGACGAGTGGCTGGAAGTTTCTTCCGTGTCCAATGTCACCGACTTTCAGGCGCGGCGGGCGAACATCAAATACCGCCCGGCGGATGGCGGCAAAGCCCGCCTGCTGCATACCCTCAACGGCTCTGGCTTGGGGCTGCCCCGCACCCTGATTGCGGTGATGGAGAACTATCAGCAGGAAGACGGCTCCATCATCGTCCCTGAAGTCCTGCGCCCCTGGATGGGCGGGGTGGATGTTATTCGAGGGTAGATACTTGGGAGTGGATACTGTCCTTACAAACGGGCATCTGCTCCCTACCCTCTTCCCAAGGACCGCGTATGGACGTATTTGGCAAATTCTTCGTGCAAATTTTCACCCTGGCATTTATGCTGGTTGGGCTGTTGGGGTTGGTCATTCCCATCTTCCCTGGCATTGCCATCATTTGGTTGGCGGCTGCCGGGTATGCGCTATATTCTCTCTTTAGCGCAACCATGACCGGCTGGGATTGGTTTCTTTTTGCGCTTATCACTATACTGGGCGTTTTCGGCGGGGTTGTAGATAATCTCATCATCGCCGCCAAATTACGCGAAACCGGCACACCCTGGCGTTCCATTCTGATTGGAATCGGCGCGGGGCTGGTCTCCAGCCTCTTCCTTACCCCGCTTGCGGCTTTGTTCGTCACGCCCCTGGCGCTGTACGCCGCCGAATATGCCCGTCTGCGCGACAAACACGGCGCGTTTCAATCCACTCGCGCCTTTCTTATTGGCTTTGGCTGGACTTTTGTGGCGTTGTTTGCCATTGGCGCGGTGATGATTTTTCTTTGGGCGCTCTGGGCTTTCGTGTAGCGCACCTCGTGGAGCATCAAAAAACCGCTTCCGGGCTGGAAGCGGTTTTTTGATGCTAAATTTCCACTGGCTGAGAGAGCAGTTCCGTCACCAGCCGGATGGCATTCTGCACATCCTCCACATCCACCATTTCGCTGGGGCTGTGAACATAACGGCAGGGGATGGAAACGCAGCCCACCGGAACCCCGGCGCGGACGAGCTGCATGGAGCGGGCATCGGTACTGCCGCCTAAAAGTACCTCGCGCTGATAGGGGATTCCCTGCGCCTCAGCGGTGTCTATCATCCAGTTCACAATGCGCGGGTCAGAGAGCATCCCGCCATCTTTAATTTTAATGGCAGGTCCCTTGCCGAGCGCCATTTCAAAATTCTTGCCCAGCCTGCCGGGGGTGTCGCCCCAGGCGGTCACGTCCAGCGAGAAACCCAGGTGCGGGTCTATGCCGTAGGCGGAGGTTTCCGCGCCGCGCGTTCCCACTTCTTCCTGGGTGGTAAAGACGAAGTACAGTTCGTGCGGGGTTTCCCGGATGGCGCGTAAGGCTTCTATCGCCACCAGGCAGCCGACCCTGTCGTCCATGCTTTTGGCGACCATGCGCTTGCCCAGGTCGAGAAAGGGGCGCTCAAAGGCGGCGACTTCGCCAATTTTGACGGGGCATTCTGCCCGGTTGCTGGCTCCCGTGTCAATGAACATTTTATCCACGCTGGGGGTATCGCCCGGCTTGTCGGTTGGTTCGGTGTGAATAACCCCTGCCGCGCCGCCCAAAAAGCGCACGCGCGAGCCAAGCAGCAGGTTGGGGTATACCCCGCCGATGGTCGTGAAGCGCACAAAGCCGTTCTCGTCTATGTGGGTGGCAATCAGACCAATTTCGTCCATGTGCGCGGCGACCATGATGCGTTTGCCGCCCTTGCCCTTGCGGACAATCAGGTTGCCCAGGGCATCCACGCGGATTTCGTCCGCGAACGGCTGCACTTCGGCGCGAATCACTTCACGAATGGCGGCTTCGTAGCCGGAGGGAGAGAAAGTTTCGGTGAGTTTTTGCAGGAGGGGTTTCATGTGAGTTCCCGTTTGAAATTAGAGATAGGCACCAAATCCACATCGCTTTCGGGGCGGGGCGTGCCGCTGGCATAAGAGCCGAAGAGATAAACAGCCAGCACGCTGGGATATTTGGCAAAAACCTGTGGAATGGCTTGCAGGTTGGGGCGGGGCATCGTCAGCGAGGG
>DYNS01000479.1 GCA_020720965.1 Anaerolinea sp.
TCTTTCCCGGTGCGGGCGGTGTTCAATGCCGGGTACGAGCAGGGAGAAATGCTGAGCAGTATTCGGGTGGGATTGGCGGCGTTAAACCCCAGGGTGGAGGCGGCGCTGATTGGGCTGGGAGACCAGCCACAGTTGCGGTTAAGTTCGGCGCGGGGAGTTGTAGAGGCGTGGGAAAGGTCCGGCGCGGTTCTGGTCATCCCCAGTTTTGAAAATCGGCGCGGGCATCCCTGGCTGGTGGGGCGAAGTTTGTGGAGCAGGCTGGCGGAGAGCCAAACGGCTCGCGCCTTTTTGCATGGTTGCGCCGGACAAATTGTCTACACCCAGGCAGAGGAGAGCGTGCTGAAGGACTTGGACACCCCGGCTGACTATGCGGAGGGCTTGAAAAACCTGCCCTAGCGTGCTATTGTGAAAAACGGCGTTGTTATGAAACGGCACTGTTAAACAAAATGGGCGCGGCTACAATGGGCAAATGACGGCGCATGATTCCTCGATTTGTTGTATTCCGAAGGAGAGTTTTTTAATGGCAGCCAGCAAACGGCAAGAAACCGGGGTGTTAGCGGCTTTAGGGTCTGCCGCTTTGCTGGGGCTTGCGCCGGTATTTGGGCGTTGGGCAATTTTGAGCGGGTTTTCTCCGCTTGCGGTTGTGGCGCTTCGGACGGGTTTGGCAGCGGTTTTGATGCTGGCAGGGATGGCGATTTTTAAGCGGGGGTTTTTATACATCTTCCCGGTGGGATTGGTGGGTTGTTTTTTGGCAGGCGCCATTAACGGTTTGGGGTCTTTGTTATATTACATGGCGTTGGCGCAGTTGCCTGCCAGCCTGGGGCAGTTGTTGTATTCGCTTTACCCCCTGTTTGTGGCGGTCTTTTCCATTTTGGATAAGCAGCCGGTGAGCCGGTTAACCCTTTTGCGGGTGGGCGTGGCGGGAGTGGCGGTTTTTTTGCTCACTTTTGCCAACGGCGAAAGCGCCCCCCTGCCCGCTGTGCTGATGATGATTGGCGCGGCGGCTTTGTATGCCCTGCACATCCCCATCAATCAGCGGGTGCTGTACGAAATTCCTGCCCCGACTGTGACGGTTTACACCCTGCTAGCGATGAGTTCTGTAACCATTCCGTTTTATCTGCTCTTCGACAGGCAATTCCCGGCGGCGAATATTCCCTGGCTGCCCCTGCTGCTACTCACCCTGGTCACTGTTTCTTCGCGGCTGATGCTGTTTTTGGGGATTAAAAAAATTGGCGGCTTGCAAGCCGCCATTTTGGGTTTGGGTGAGTTGTTTATTACCATCACCATCAGTTATTATTTTTTGGGCGAGCGCCTGACGCTGAATCAACTGCTGGGGGTTGGGGTGCTGGCTCTCAGCATGATTTTGGTCGCTTTTGACAAGCAAGACCCCGGCAAACGTCACCCCAAGGGCGGCTGGCTGGCATGGATTCACCCGCCAGAAGTGAAGCCCTGGAGTTTGCAGGATTAGCGCGATTACTCTTCTTCAAACACATAGCCGGTGCCGCGAATGCTTTGGATGCGGTCTTTAAGGGTGGGGAAGAGAATCAGTTTGTGGCGCAAGCGGCTGACGAGGGGGCGCAAAATTTCCTGGGCTTCACGCTGCGAGACATCGTAACCCTGCACGAGCAGGACAATCTCCCGGTGGGAGAAGACTTTGCCAGGGTTTTCCATAAACACCTTCAGCAAGTGACCTTCCGCCGGGGTCAGCGATTCGGATACGCCGCCGAATACCACCATGCGGCGGGCTAAATCTACCTCTGTGCCGTCCGAAGTGCTAAAGAGCAGCCCGCTGACTACCGCTCCATCGCTATTTTGCAGGCGGGCATTGCGGCGTTCCAGCCCCCGGCGCACGCTTTCTACAATTTGGGTGGGAGAGGCGGGCTTGAGCAGATAGTCATGCACA
>DYNS01000158.1 GCA_020720965.1 Anaerolinea sp.
ATTGATATTGCCATCATCGTGCCGCAAAAAGCCCCCCTGGGCGCGGTGAAGAACGTCCTGCTCAACAAGGCGCATCGCTTTCGCCGCATCATCGTCATGTTTGACGAAGTGCGGATGGGCGCGGTGTGGTTCACCCCCCTGCACCTTATGGAGCATTTGGGGCTGGAAGTGCAGCATCAGTTGATTAACCCTGCCCAGCGCTTTGTCAAACGCTGGTTGGACGTGCTACTCATCCTGCTTTCTCTGCCCCTGCTGCTGCCTTTTCTGGCGCTGATAGCCCTCGCCATCCGGTTGGATAGCCCTGGCGCGGTGTTGTACTCGCAAAAGCGGGTGGGCTTTGGCGGCAAGGAAATTCGCATCTGGAAGTTCCGCTCCATGGTTGCCAACGCCGAATCGGTTTTGCACTCGTACCTGCAAGCCAACCCAGCCCTGCTCGCCGAGTGGCAGGAGAGTTTTAAGTTGAAGCAAGACCCGCGCATTACCAGGGTGGGCAATTTTTTGCGCCGCACCAGTTTGGATGAACTGCCCCAACTGTGGAACGTGATGAAGCGCGAAATGAGCCTCATTGGTCCCCGCCCCATTGTGACGGAAGAAATCCCGCTTTACGGTGAAGACTACGAAATTTATAAACAAGTTCTGCCCGGTCTAACCGGCATGTGGCAGATTTCCGGGCGCAGCGACCTGACCTACGCCGAGCGCGTGAACCTGGATGTGTACTACGTCCAGAACTGGTCGGTCTGGCTCGATTTTCACATTCTCCTGCACACGTTTCTCATCGCCCTGCAAGGGCGCGGGGCGTATTGAGGCGAGGCGCATGGTAGAATGCCCCATCCCCCACTGAGGTAGCTGCATGACTTTTACTCCCCTTTTCATTCCAGACCTTATCCTGTTTCAACCGCGTGTGTTTGAAGATGAGCGCGGTTTCTTTTTTGAAAGTTACCAACAGCAGCGGTTTGCCGAAGCGGGTATTAACGCCAACTTCGTGCAAGACAACCATTCCCGCTCGCTGCGTGGGGTGCTGCGCGGCTTGCATTATCAGATTCGGCAGCCGCAGGGCAAACTGGTGCGAGTGATAGAAGGCGAAATTTACGATGTCGCCGTAGACCTGCGCCGCGCCTCGCCGACCTTTGGCAAATGGGCGGGGGTTGTTCTTTCTGCCTCAAACAAACAGCAGCTTTGGGTTCCTCCTGGTTTTGCGCATGGTTTTTACACCCTGAGCCAATCGGCGGAAGTGTTATACAAAGCCAGCGACTATTATGCCCCCCAGTGGGAGCGCACCCTGCGCTGGGACGACCCCACCCTGCAAATCGACTGGCATTACCCTAAGGAATATCCCCCCGTTCTTTCTGCCAAGGATGCCGCCGGCAGCCTTTTGGCGCAAGCCGAATTATTTGACTAAGGAGACACACCCATGAAAGGCATTATCCTCGCTGGCGGGCGCGGCACGCGCCTGCACCCTCTCACTCTGGCGGCGAGCAAGCAATTGCTGCCGGTATACGACAAACCGATGATTTACTACCCGCTTTCCATGCTCATGCTGGCAGGGATTCGAGAGATTCTCATCATCAGCACCCCGGAGGATTTACCCATCTTCCGGCGTATGTTTGGTAGCGGCGAACAATGGGGCTTGCAATTTTCCTATGCCGAGCAAGACCAGCCACGCGGGTTGGCAGATGCTTTTCGGGTGGGGGCAGATTTTGTGGGGCAGGATTCGGTCTGCCTTATTTTGGGAGACAACATCTTTTTTGGGCAGGGCATTCCAGAAATTCTTTCCCGTGCCTCCCGCCTGGAACATGGCGCGATTGTGTTCGCCTATCCGGTGCGTGACCCGCAGCGTTACGGCGTGGTGGAATTTGACGATGCTGGTCGCGCCCTGAGCCTGGAAGAAAAACCCAAAAATCCGCGCTCCAATTATGCCGTGCCAGGAATTTACTTTTACGACTCGCAGGTCGTGCAACTCGCTGCCGACTTGCAGCCCTCCCCTCGCGGCGAATTGGAGATTACCGACCTGAATCGAATCTACCTGCAACAGGGCAACCTGCAAGTGGAAGTCTTTGGGCGCGGAATCGCCTGGTTGGATGCTGGGACTCACGAATCCCTCTTGCAGGCGTCCAACTTTGTTCAGGCGGTGCAAGAGCGCCAGGGGCTGATGATTTCCTCCCCGGAAGAAATTGCCTATCGGCGTGGGTTCATCACCCAGGAGCAGTTACGCGCTCTCGCACTTTCCATCAATAACGCTTATGGCGAACATCTCTTGCGGGTTGCCAACGAACCCCACCCAACCCTATGATGAATATTCTCTTACTCGGTAAACACGGGCAGTTGGGCTGGGAACTCCGCCGCATTTTGCCCACCCTCGGAGCGCTCACCGCCATAGACCGGGAAGACCTGGACCTTACCTCGCCTCAGGCGCTGCGCCAGGTGTTGCGCGAGATTCAGCCGGGGCTTATCGTCAACGCCTCCGCTTATACGGATGTAGACCGCGCCGAAACCGAAACAGCCCTGGCGCAAGCCGTAAACGCCGAAACCCCGGCAATCCTGGCGGAAGAATCTGCCCGCCTGGGCGCTCTTCTGCTTCATTACTCCACCGACTATGTTTTTGACGGTGCTCAGACCCGCCCCTACCTGGAAACCGACCCGGTGAACCCTCTCAACGCCTACGGGCGCACCAAATTGCAAGGCGAGCAAGCCATCGCCGCGCAAGGCGGCGCTTTCTTCACTTTTCGCACCAGTTGGGTGTACAGTATGCGCGGCAACGGCTTTGTGACCAAAATTCTGCGCTGGGCGGGGCAACAGGAAGTTTTGCGCGTGGTGGAAGACCAAACCGGCAGCCCCACCTGGGCGCGGACTCTGGCGCAATTGAGCGCCCAGGCTGCCCTGCTTGCCCTGGCGCATGGCAAAGATTGGGCATTGGCGCACAGCGGCTTGTATCACCTCGGCGGCGAGGGGCAGGCAACCCGCTTTCAGTGGGCGCAAGCCGTGTTGGATTTGCACCCCGACCCCAGCCAAAAACGCTGTCATACCCTTCAGCCCGCTCTTTCGGCAGAATTTCCCCTGCCAGCCCTCCGCCCCTCCTTTACCCCTCTCGATTGCGGGCTTTTTCAGCAAACTTTTGGCTTGCGCATCCCTCCCTGGCGTGAAGACCTGCGCCTGGCAATGGACACATGACCCGCCTTGCCCTTGTTCTAACCCTTGCCCTGTCCTTTGTCCTTCTGCCCCTGGCGGGAGGACAGACAAGTCAGGGCATTCTCTTTTTGCAGGAAGAAACACCGAGTGTTGCCAGCCCTCAGGCAGATTCCCTTTCCGAAAGCCAAACGCCTACCCCAACGGAAACCCCATCACCCACCGAAACAGAATCCCCGACCCCGACCCCAACCGAAACCGCATTCCCAACCGCCACACTCCTGCCCCCTCTCACCGAGACCCCCACGCCCTTGTCTGCCCCGCCAGAAGAAGAAGGCTTCATTCTCTTCCGGCTTGCCCCGGCACAAAGCCCCGCCTCGCTCCGTAATGCAACCAACCTGGCAGTGCAGGATATTGGCTTGGCAGACCTGGGGCTATATGCCGTCTCTGTTCCTCTCAGCCAGCAAGCCCAAACCTTGGAAACTCTCCTCTCGCAGCCTGGCATTCTCTATGCCGAGATAGACGGCATCGTCACCGGTCAGGAAACCATCCCCAACGACCCCCTGTTCCCCTTGCAATATGCCCTTGTCAACATCCGCGCCCCGCAGGGTTGGCAACTTAACACCGGGGCAGCCTCCATCACCATCGCCATTGTAGATAGCGGTGTGGATATATCTCACCCGGAACTTGCCCCCAAACTGCTGCCCGGTTACGACTTTGTGAGCATGGATTCGTTTCCGCAGGATGAAAACGGTCACGGCACGCACGTTGCCGGAATTGCTGCCGCTCAGAGCGACAACGGCGCGGGGATGGCAGGCGTTTCTTGGGGAGCCAAAATTTTGCCGGTTCGGGTTCTCAATGCATCCAACTCTGGCAAATATTCCGATGTTGCTTTGGGGATTAAATACGCCACCGACCAGGGCGCGCAGGTGATTAACCTGAGCCTGGGTGGGTCCACCCCCTCCTCTGCCCTGGAAGAAGCCATCAATTACGCTGCCGCCCACGGGGTTGCCCTGGTAGCGGCGGCAGGGAATAACGGCGGCGGCATCCTTTACCCGGCGGCTTACCCGGCGGTGATTGCGGTCGCCAGCACCGATTCTGCGAATCAGCGGGCTGCTTCCTCTTCCTACGGCGCGGCCATGGACCTCTCCGCCCCCGGCGTTAGCATCTACAGCCTATCTCCTGGCGGAGCCTTTACCTACAAAAGTGGAACATCCATGGCGTCTCCGCATGTTGCCGGGGCATTGGCGGTGCTGATGGGCGCGAACGGCGGTAACGCCTGGCTTGCCCGCCAGGCGTTGGAAGTCTCTGCTCTGGATATTAACCCGACTGGTTGGGATATATACACAGGCGCGGGACTTATTCAATTGGATGCCGCTTTGCAAAAAATGGCACCGCCCACCCCCAGCCCCACTCCCAGCCCATCACCCACCGCCACCCCGTCTATTACCGCCATTGCAACAGCGCCACGCGCCATCTCTGTCACCCCTGTTTATTCGTGGGGGGAGGATGTGCCAGTTGTAGCGGCGCAAGCCGCTTTCCTTACCGTTTCTGCAACCGTCTTGCTTGCCAGCCCCAGCCCAACGCCCACTGTTACACCCACTCCCGCATTCACCCTCACCGCTTCACCTCCGGCATTAGCGCCGCGCCTCCCTGCCCCAAAAGATTCGCCCTCTCTTTTTTTGCCTTGCCTGGGCAGTCTGCTTCTATCACTTGGCTTGGGGTTGGCAGCCTGGGCAAGTCGCCGGGTAGGAGAAAAGTCCTGGTCCAGGTAGAACTGAACTTTTTGTAATTTCGGGGCATTTTTTTGTTCGGTATAATGTTTGAGAGTGTTAGAAACCGTTTTTCTCGCACAAGGAGTTTTTTATGAAAAAAATGACCATTACCTTCTCTCGCAGCCTTCTCGCTGCGATTGGCATTCTCTCCCTTTTGGCTTGGGCGCTGCCGCCTGCCTCCCCGGCACAGGCTTCTGCTCCGGCGCAAGACCCCACCCCTGTTGGCTCGCCCCTGGTGGGAGACGCTCTCGTTATCCCGGAAGAAGTTCGCAGCCAAATGCTGGAAGGGCAAAGCGCCACAGAGTCGGATGCGCCTGGAGACTACGAAACCAGCGGCTTTATGGCAGGCAAAGTTGCCGTAGGGCTGATTTTGCCGGAATCGATTGGCGGGACGGAGAACTGGACACTTGCCGAGCGCCAAGCCGTCAAAGCCGAGGTTTTTGACGGCTTGGAAGCATGGGAGAGTTGGTGGAACACGCTAGGCGGCGCTACACCCGGTGGCTTGGATTTTGTGGTGGATATGACCGGCGACGCAGTGGCGGATACAGAGGCTGATTACGACCCACTTGTCCATAACATAGCATCCGAACCGATTACGATGAACCAATCCGAGGAAGGTACATGGATGAACCAAGCCTTAGCGGTCATCCCTGGACCCACAGGCGCTCGTTATACAGCAGGCAGCAGCTATTTTGAAAACCTCTACGCCTACAGCAATGACCTCCGCGTGCAAAATGATGCTGATTGGGCTTTTGTCATTTTTGTGGTAGATAGCAGCGAGGATGAAGACGGTAAGTTTGCAGATTTCATCTCTGATTACTCTTATTTATACGGTCCGGCTGTTGTAATGACTTATGGCAATGATGATAGATCGATTGATGACATGAATTGGGCGCTTGCTCGTGAAACTGCCCACATTTTTGGTGCAGCATATCAAAAAAATGACTGTGGAGGCGCTACGCAACAATACGGCTATTTGGGGATTGCTAACGCCTACTGTGGTATTGCCAATCCGCTTGGTGAGGGTACCCCGCGTTTGATGTATGACGGCACGGGGCAACCGGATAGTATCACCTTGCAACAGGTGGGTTGGCGCGATACAGACGGCGACCATGTTTTTGACCCTCTCGATACCGCTCCCGTTGTTTTATTCTCGCCTTATCCTGAAGACCCAACCATTCATACGAACCTGGTCTACGAAGAATCTTCCGCCTGGACAAACCTCCGTTACCGCGCCTACGATACACCCCTTGCCGCAACCGTTTGTGAATACTACACCAACGGAGTATCTAACTATTGTTATTACAACTTCTACGAAGACCCGTCCACAGACCCCAGCCCCTCCGTGACGATTAACACCATCGCATCCATTCAATACCAGGTGGATGGCGCGGGGGATTGGTTTGACGCTACCCCGGTTAATGCTTTGGATAGCGATTACGAGCAATATTCATTTTCCACCGGAGAACTTGCCGGCGGCAAACATACCATTAAGGTAAAAGCATCCAATTCGCGGGGGGTGTTTTCATCCGTTGCTACGGACGAAGTGACCGTTGCGGTCTCTCCTACGAATGATTTTATTGAGAATGCCATCCAGATTTCCGCCCTGAACTATAACCATGCGGTCGATACAGAAAACGCCACTGTGGGCGGTACGTATACCGACCCCATCCCACCATCCTGTGGCAGCGGAGCAGACCTGCGCTCGGTTTGGTACAAATACACGCCAACGACGGATGATGAAATTTATTTAGACACTTTCGGCTCCACATACGACACGATACTCTCCGTGTGGAGAAGTGACGATGTCACCATTAGCGCGGAAGAATTTGTAGGGTGTAACGACGATGCCAATCTGGATAACCAGTCGGAAATGTCTTTTATACCTGAGACGGACGTTAACTACTATTTTTTGGTTACGCAGTATAGTTCTACTAAACCTTCTGCCTCTGCCGAGAACGAAGATGTCTCTGGGCAGGAAGAAGAAAGATTGTTTTTGAGAGTATACAATGCCATTGATATTGATGTCACAATTGGTGGTGATATTAAGGGAGAGTACAGGCTAAAATTTGGCGAGGAAAAACGAGAGTACTATGACTTTAGCGGTGGTCCTGTTGTTGTAGATGCGATGGAAGGCGCTGATGTCGTTTCTGCCATCCGTCTGCAGTCGTATGTGAACAACACCCTGTACAGCT
>DYNS01000159.1 GCA_020720965.1 Anaerolinea sp.
GCCGTAGCGGTCTTGCAGACGGGCGGCAAAGGCGGGGCTGATGATTCCCTCTCGCTGCCAGGTGTTTATCTCTTGCCGAATGAGGGTGCGCTCTTGCTCGCTCAGTTTTGTCATGGGTTATCCTAGCCAGATTCCGCTGTGGGGCGGCAGGGTGAGGGAGATTTTGCCTTCTTGCACGGTGAAGGGGCGGTAGTCTAACAGGCTGCGGATGGCGCAGCCTTCTCGCCAGTATTTTGCCACTGTAAGGTGTATCTGAACTGTTTCGGCGGAGGTGTTGAGGACGATGATGGTTTTTTCTTCTCCCAATGTGCGGGCGAAGGCGTACCATCCCTTTGCCGGGTCCACTGCCACCCGCTGATATTCGCCCCGGCGCAGGGAGGCGCGTTTTTGGCGGATGTTGATGAGGGTTTGTACCCAGGGGCGCAGGTCGCCTCGCCATTGGGCGGCATCCCAGGGGAAGGCGCGGCGGCTATCCGGGTCTTTTCCGCCTTCCAGCCCCACTTCGTCCCCGTAGTAGATGGCAGGCGCGCCGGGGTAGGCAAAGAGGAAGGTGAAGGCGAGTTTTACTTTTTGCAGGTCGTTGTAAAGCATGGTGAGGATGCGCTCGGTGTCGTGGCTTCCGAGGGTGACGTACATGGCGAGGATGTTTTCCCAGGGGTAGATTTTGAACAAGCCTTCTACCCGGTCTGCAAATTGGAGAATGTTTTCGTGTCCGTTGAGACAGGCGAGGACGGCATCGCGTACCGGGTAGTTCATCACACCGTCAAAGTGGGTGTCATTTGCCCAGCGGGGGTCGGCGTTCCAAATTTCGCCTATCAGGCAGGCATCGCGGTTGGCGGTTTTGACCACCTGCCGAAATTCTGCCCAGAAGGGGTCGTCATCAATTTCATTGGGCACGTCCAGCCGCCAGCCATCTATGCCGCGTTCCACCCAGTAACGGGCAACGTCCAGCACGTAGGCGCGGACGGCTTTGCTGTGGAAGTTGAGTTTGGGCAGGCTTTTGTAGCGCCACCAGCCTTCAAAGTGAATCGATTCGCCGGGGGTATAGGCATCCAGTGGGTAATGATGAATGTGAAACCAATCTTTGTAGGCGGAGTATTCGTTGTTTTCCAGCACATCGTTAAAGGCGAAGAATCCGCGCCCAACGTGGTTGAACACGCCGTCCAGCACAATCCGCACGTTGTTGCGGTGTGCCACGTCCAACAGGGCATGGAAATCCAGCATGGTTCCCAGTTTGGGGTCTATTTTGTAGTAGTCGCTGGTGTTGTAACGGTGAGTGGAGGTTGCCAAAAAGATGGGGTTGAGATAAATGGCGTTGATGCCGAGGTCGAGCAGGTAATCAAACTTCTGAATGATGCCGCGCAAATCGCCGCCCTGAAAGTCGTGGGCTGTTGGGGGCGTTCCCCAGGGTTTGACGTTGGGCGGGTTGTTGCGCCGGTCGCCATCTGCGAATCGGTCTGGGAAGATTTGGTAAAAGACGGCGTCTTGCATCCAGTAGGGGGTTGTCATGGGGGCGGCTCCGAGGGGTGAGGTGGGTGAGGGGGATTGTACAGCAAAAGCCCTTGTTTTTGGCGTGGAATGATAAAAAAGCCTTGCTTTACTCCAAGGCGGCTTTAGCCGACTTCCATGAATTGAGGAGGGGTTTCAGCCCGCTGCAACAAGCCGGAAAACACGCTAACAGAGCGGGCGCTCGCTGTTTGTAAAAGAAGGATGCGAATCGCCGATTCGCATCCTTCTGGGTAATGGAAAGGTTTTTTTAACTAGCGCAGGTGTTCCTTCTCTGCCAGGCTCACCGCTTCTTCAAAGACTTCCAAGCCTTGTTCCACCTCCGCTTTGCTAATGGAGAGGGGCGGGGCAATGCGGATGACGGATTTGGCGCAGCCGAGCAGGAGCAGCCCGCGCTCGAAGGCTTTATGCACAACCGCATCGCGCAGGTCGGCGGCGGGTTCTTTGGTCTTGTGGTCATGCACAAATTCCACCCCAATCATCAACCCCATCCCGCGCACCTCGCCAATGGAGGGGTGTCGGGCGGCGATGCCCTTCAGGGCTTCGATGGCGTATGCGCCCACCTCAACGGCGTTTTGCATGTATCCGCCTTCAATCAGTTCGATGGTTTTGAGGGCGGCGGCGCAGGCGATGGGGTTTCCGCCGTAGGTGTTGCCGTGTGAGCCGCGTTCCCAGTCCATAACCGTGCGGCGGGCAAGGCAGGCACCCAAAGGCACGCCGCTGGCAATGCCCTTGGCGGTGGTGAGAATATCCGGCTCCACGCCAAAGTTTTCAATTGCCCACCATTTGCCGGTGCGCCCCATGCCGCTTTGCACCTCGTCTGCAATCAGCATAATGCCATATTTATCGCACAGCTTCCGCAGGGCGGGGAAGAAGCCTGGAGGCGGCACAATGTAACCGCCCTCGCCCTGAATCGGCTCCAGCAAAATCCCTGCCATTTCTTCGGCGGGCACAATTTGGCGGAAGATTTGCTCCTCAATGTAGCGCACAACCGTTTCGCCGTAATCCTCGCCGGGTTTGCGCTCCAGCACCGGGCGGTAGGGGTTGGGGAAGGGCGCGTGAACGACTCCATTCATCAGCGGGTAAAAACCCTTGTGGTAGGTAGATTTGCTGGCGGTAAAGGTCACTGCGCCCATGGTGCGCCCATGGAAACCGCCAGTGAATCCCAAAAAGTTGGAGCGCCCGGTGTGGTAACGCGCCAGTTTAATGGCAGTCTCCACCGATTCTGTTCCAGAGTTGGTCATAAAGGTGGTAACGGCTTCTTCCATGGGGGAGATTTCGTCCAACTTTTCCGCCAGTTCAATCATCTTAATGTGATAAAAATCCGAAGAGATGTGAATGAACTTTTCCGCCTGTTCCTGAATGGCTTTTACCACCTCCGGGTGGGCGTGACCGGTGGAATTGACCGCAATGCCTGCCATAAAGTCCAAAAACTTATTTCCGTCCACGTCCCAAAGCCAAGAGCCTTTGCCGTACTCCATGGCAAAGGGGTAATCACGCGGGTAGGAGGGCGAGATAACCGCCGAATCACGTTTGACCAGGGCGCGCGCCTTTGGTCCGGGCAACTTCATCACTTCCATACAGTTTTCTCCTTAGAAAATGGGTGAATAGAGAATCGAAAAGAGCGAAACTTTGCCAAATGTCAAAGCCGGGATGAAAAATCAATTGCTCCCTCAACCAGCCTGGGGGAGACAGGCACATCACGTCAGTTGTCTGGCAAAAGCCCCAGCGCCAGAGCGCCTAAAAGCCCGGCATCATCCCCCAGGGCGGCGCGAGTTATCACCAAATCTTGCAAATACGAGGCATTCATCACCTGCTGATGCAGGGTCGTCTTCACCGGTTCCAGCAGATAATCACCGCTAAACGAAACCCCGCCGCCAAAAATAACCACAGAGGGGTTAAACAAATGCAAAAAATTTGCCAAAGCCATGCCAATATAAGTTCCGGCGGTCTGTAAGGCGCGGATGGCTAACGCATCGCCTTGTGCGGCGGCTTCGGAGACATCCCGCGCGGTGAGGGGGCTGCGCCCCTGTAACGTGGAAACCGCCCCCGCTCCCAATTCGGATTCTACGAATCGGGCAATTGCCGGTCCCGAGGCAAGCGCCTCCAGGTGTCCGCGCTGCCCGCAGCCGCAGAGGGGTCCATCCGGCATAACGCTAATATGACCAATCTCCGCTGCCAGCCCGCGTTCCCCCAACAATAGGCGGTCATCGCTGATGATGCCCCCGCCAATGCCGGTGCTGACGGTGATGTACAGCAGGTTATGATGTCCCTTGCCTGCCCCAAAACGCCACTCGCCCAGGGCTGCCAGGTTGGCATCGTTGCCAATCTTCACCGGCACGCCAAACCGCGCCGAAAGTTCCGGGGCGATGGCAAAGTTTTCCCAGCCTTTAATGTTGGGGGCAGAGAAAATCACCCCGGTTTCCGGGTCCAGGGGACCGGGCAGGGCGACTACAATTTTTTCCACGGTGCCGTGTTCGGGCCAAATGGACTGAATCAGCCCGCAGAGACGCTCAAATGCGGTTCCTTCTCCCCGTGTGGGCGTGCGTTGAACCGTCTCCGGGGTGGTGCTGCCGCGCCGGTATGCCGCTGCGCGTATTTGCGTTCCGCCAATATCTACTGCGATAATAAGTGTCATGCCTGTAATTATATCCGAAAGCGGCATCCTTCCGGGTGGGGCGGGGGAATGCCCTATGCTATAATCGCCCCGGTTATTTTTTTCTTTTTTGCCAGGCGGAGTTTTTTATGAAATCGTATTGGATGGTTCATAAGGGCGTGCGTGTGTTTATCGTCAACCTGTCCTCCTTTGGCGCAGATGCAGAGGGGGTGAAGTTGGAGTGCGATGCCATTGCTCAGGTTCTGAAGCAGGAGCCAGACCACTCCGTTTTGGCTGTTACCAACGTCTCCGGCACTTTTGCCAACGAGGATATTCTCCGCGCCCTGGTGGCTCTTGTCCCTCTGACCAATCAGTTTGTAAAACGCCGCGCCATTGTGGGGGTGGGCGGTTTTCGGCAGCATTTTCTCTACGCTTTTTCTCATCTCGTGGGCGAGAAGCATTTTCTGGTGTGCGATTCGATGCCCGAAGCGTTGGAGAAACTGACCAGCCCCCAGCCGTAGCCGAATCGTATCTGGAGGAAATGAATGTCTTTGTCCATGCAGGGAAAATCTGTCATTGTCACCGGAGCCACCTCCGGGATTGGTTGGGTCACTGCCCGCGAGCTGGCACGCAAGGGGGCGCGAGTCATCCTCGTTGGGCGCAGCTCTGCCAAACTCTCCACCGTAGCCGAACAGATTAAGAACCAGACCTCCAACCCGTTGGTGGAAACCATTTGCGCCGACTTATCCACCCGCGCCGGGGTGCAATTTGCGGCGCACGAATACAAAAAACGTCATACCCGCCTGGATGTTTTGGTGAACAACGCCGGCGCAATTTTTATGAAGCGCGAGCAAAACCCGGACGGGGTGGAAATGACTTTTGCGCTGAACCATCTTAACTATTTTCATCTCACCATTTTGCTATTAGACCTGCTCAAGGCAACCGCCCCGGCGCGGATTGTCAACGTCTCTTCGGACGCGCATCGCGGGCAGGTGATAGATTTTAAGAACCTGCAAGGCGAAAAAGAGTACTCCGGCTTTAGCGCCTATGGGCGCTCCAAGTTGATGAACCTGCTTTTTAGCATGGAACTTTCCCGCCGCCTGCAAGGGACGGGGGTCACGGTCAATGCCCTGCACCCTGGCTTTGTCGCCTCGGAATTTGGCAAAAATAACGGAAAATTCGTCAGTCTGGTCATGCGCGTCATGTCTCCCATTGCCCGAAGCGTGGAAGATGGAGCCTCTACCAGCATTTACCTTGCTTCCTCCATCGAGGTGGAAGGGGTGAGCGGGCAATACTTTACCGATAAAAAGCCCGTCATCCCCGATTCTGCCGCCCTCAATTCTGTAACTGCCCAAAGGCTGTGGGATATTAGCCTGGAGCATATTGCCTGATTGGCTTTCCATGACAACTTCTTCCCTGCCTCTTGCTGAGTTCACCATTCAGCGCCCTGCTTTTTCCCGCAGCGGCGCTGTTTCTTGGGTGCTGTCGCACGCTGCCCGGCATCCCTTCATTATCCTTATGGTTTTCCTGGGCGCGTTTGGCAATGCCGCCCTCGCTGCCGTTGTGCCGGTGCTGATTGGAGTCGCCTTCAACGCCATGCAGGAAACCATCCCCGATACTGGTTTGCTGCTTCCTCTGGCGCTTCTCATTGGCGGAACCCAGGTTTTGCGTGGCGTTTTGCAGTTGGGGCGCAACTTTGGCGCGGAGCTGCTGGGGCAGCGCCTGGAAAAGGAAATTCGGGATGAGTTGTATATCTCCCTCCTCGGCAAGAGTATGACCTTTCATAGCCTGCAACCGGTGGGAGATACGATGGCGAGGGCGACCAATGACGTGCGCGAGGTGAACCTGATGTTTAACCCCGGCATCAACCTGGTGATTGGCTCTTTCTTCTTCCTCGTCATGCCGATTGTGATTCTGTTGGGTTTTCATTCCGTTTTGGCGGTGCTGCTCGCCCCGTTTTTTGCCTTCAATAACCCGGCATTTCTCTCCCTGCTCACGCCTCTTTCGCAGGCAAAACAATACCCGCTGGCTCTGCTGGCGACTCCTATCCTGTTTAGCATTGCCTACTTCCTCGCCCTGGGGCGGTATCTCAAAACCCTCGCGCCGATTTCGGACGAGGTGCGCGCCTCCTTCGGGGAGATGAATACTCATTTATCCGAATCGCTGGACGGGGTGGAAACGGTGAAGGGAGCAGCCCAGGAAAATGCCGAGGTGGAGAAATTTGTCCTCAACGCCCGCCGCGTGCGGGATGCCTTCGTCCGCCAGGGGGATACGGAAGCCCGTTTTGTGGCGTTCTTGCTGTACGGAATTGCCATTGCCGGGGGGCTGACTCACGCCCTTCTCCTCTTCCGCGCCGGAGAATTGGACACCGGGCAGGTCATTGGGTACTTTGGCTTGCTGAGGATGTTGGATTTCCCGACCTTCACCTCCTCTTGGGCATATACCCAGGTTTCTCTGGGGCTGGCTGGCGCTCGCCGTATTCTGGAGTTGATTAATCAGCAAACCGGGTTGGACCAAAACACCCAGGGAAGCCAGGAGACTTTGCGCGGCGCGATTGAATTCCGCAATGTTACCTTCACTTACCCTGGCAGCGCCGAGCCGGTATTGCATAATCTCTCTTTTACGGTGCAGCCGGGGCAGACGGTGGCACTCGTGGGGCAGACCGGGGCGGGGAAGACCTCGCTTGCCCGGCTGGTAAACCGCACCTATGACGTTTCTTCCGGGCAGGTTTTGGTGGACGGCGTGGATGTGCGCGATTGGAACCTTGCCTCCCTCCGCTCCCAAATTTCCATCATCGAGCAGGATATCTTCCTCTTCTCGCGCAGCATCGCAGAAAATATCGCCTTTGGCAAGCCCGGCGCTTCTTTGGACGTGGTGCAAGCCGCTGCCCATTCCGCCCAGGCACATGATTTTATCGAAACCTTTGAAAACGGCTACCAGACTGTCATTGGGGAGCGCGGCGTTACCCTCTCCGGCGGACAACG
>DYNS01000160.1 GCA_020720965.1 Anaerolinea sp.
CGCAAGAGTTCATCGGTGTACTGGCGCGCCCAACGCCCGGCCTGTTGGTTTGCCAGGTTACGGTTAAATTGCAAAGGCACGCCCGCAATGCCAGCGCGGGCCGATTCTTCTAATAGGGGGAGCAGGATAGCAAGCAGTTCTTTCTCTTCGTTGGTCCAAAACTCAGACAGGTTCATTTTGTTTTTCCATCTCTGCGGTCAGGCGGCGGACAAAACCGGCATAGTATTCTTGCAGGGCGCGGCGGGTGGCTTCAGCCAGGGCGCTCATGGTCTCTTCGTTATCCGTAGGCTTCTTCCCAGCTTTTGAGACGAAAGGGTTGTTGTTGGCCGTTCCCCTCCTGCGGGACGGCGGAAGCAAACAGGGCGTTGATTTCGGCGGGGGTGGCGGCTTTGGCAAGCCCCTGGCGCACGCGCTCGCGCAGGTCGGCGGGCAAAATGTCGCTTTTGAAATCGGGGACGGACCATTTCTTTTTTAGGGCGCGCAAAGCTTTTTCGCGCCACTGGTTCAACTCCACTTTGATGGCGTGGTTGATGAAGGGTTGGATGTCACCCCCCTCAGTCCCCCCAAATTCCGCGCTCTCCAGCGGAATTTGGGGGGAAGGGTAGGAATTGAAGTCCGCTGGGGAGCGCGGGGCTGAAGGGGAAAATGATGCGCCAAACATGGGGTTGGCGGGCGGTTGGGCAGGCCGGAATTGCTGCGGCACGCCCAACCGGTCTTGCACATAAGCCATGTCATACGCGCCCATCTGGGTATAGAGCTGGTCTACCTGAGCCATTGAAAGCTGGTCAGGCGCGGGGTTCAGACCCACCCACTGGAACTTGAGCTCGGGGCGGCGCAGGTATTTGCGGATGATGAGATTGAACAGGCTGAACAAATAGCCGGTGATGGGCCAAACCATAGAGCGCATCTGAAGCTCTGCATTGCCCTGCATAAAACCCTTGCCGCCCAGCCCCTCGCCAGGTATCAGGCCAAATTCGGCAGGGTTGTTGCCAAATGCCCAGCAGGCTACCTGCATCAGGTATTTGTCCACGTCAATGTTGTCCACGTCGTTTTGCTGGAAGGGGAAAACCGGGTTGGTGGCTCCTGTGCCGCCCGGCAGCCAGATGATTTTGTTGGCACGCGCTACATCCCCCTGCACCAGGGCGTTGAAGTATTGCGTCCAGACTTCAATCTGTTCGGGCGTCCAACTTTCGGGCAGGAACCCAAACGCGCCGGGCATGTTGCCCTCGGTTGTAGTAACCGATTTTCTGCGCATCTTTGCGGATGGCGGTGTTGATGGCGGTTAACACCCATTCGATGGGGCTTTCACCGTAGGGGGTGTAGACCTTGGTGTTGAGCGGGCGGTAGAGCAGGCGGTCAGAAGGGTAGTGGGTGTTGGCTACGCCGTGCAATACCTGGAGATACGCCGGGAAAGGCGGCTGGGGCGTGCGCCCGCGCATATCCACCAGCGGGCGAATGGTAGTTCCGTCTATCAACTCTAGAATTGTGCGACCATCCTGGTTTTTGTTTGGGTATAACGTCACCGCATCGGTGACGAGCAGCTCTTCGATGAGCATGTTTATCCAGGCGTCAAAGTCGGTCACGCCATCGGGGAACTCGAAGAAATCCACCACGCTTTGGGTTTCGGCGCTGCGCTGCTGCCAAGCCCCCCCGGCTTCTTTGCGGCTGGGCACAATTTCCCATTCCAGCCCGCGCACCTGGCGTTTGATAAGCTCGATGTTCAGGCGAATTTCTTTGCTGGCGGCAGCCAGGGCGCGCAAGGCAGCGAAGGGCAGCACGTTGTGCCCGGCGCGCGGGGTAGTGATAAGGTTAACGCCGGGCTGGTATTCGTACAGGTGCGGGTCGTCTTCGCCATATTGGGGCGTGGGCGGGGTTCCCGGCCCAAAACCTACGCGAAAAAACGCGAGTTTCCGTAGGTCGAACGAGTTTTTGCAGAGAACTGGACACTAAGATTCTTGAAAAACAGTCCACAAATCAGCGCCTTCGGGGGGGATTTCGCTAAAGTTGAAGGCACGCACGACATACCATTGTTTAGTTACTCCGTTTCTTTTGTTCGGCGGCTTCCACAAAGCGGAACTGCGCCGCCTAGAAGAGCAGACCGGTCTTGCCGATTTTGCCGCTCCGGTTCTTGTCGAACTTGGCAACCGACTCGTTGCTCTCTGGCTTGGGGCGGGCAAGGAACATCACCACATCGGCATCGTTCTCAATTGCGCCGGTCTCGCGCAGGTCGGAGAGTTGGGGTTCTTTCTCGGCGCGTTTCTCCACCTCCCGGTTCAGTTGGGCAGCCACCAACACCGGCACATCCAACTCTCCCGCCAAAATTTTCAACTCCCGCGAGATGGCGGCGACTTCCTCCTGCCGGTTCGCGCTCTTGCCATCCCCGCGCATCAGTTGCAGGTAATCCACCACCAGCATCTTCATGCCATGCTCCATCTTCGCCTTGTGCGCCATCGCCCGCAGTTTCTCCGGGGTCAGGCTCGGGGTGTAGCGTATCCACATCTGGGTATTGGCGGAAGTTTCAATGCCATGCGCTAAATTTTCCAAGCCTTCTTCAGTGTCCACTACCCCATCCGTGAGCAGGTTGGCGCTCATGTTGGTCTGGGCGGCAAGGATGCGGGCAGCGACCTCCAAGCCCTCCATCTCCAGCGAGTAGAACATCACCCGGCTGCCGTTTTGGGCGGCGTGAAAGGCGACATTAGTCCCCAAAAGCCACCTGTGCCCTGCACAGGGTATTCGGGCTATCCAAAGAAGTCGGCTAAAGCCAACTTCCACGAACTAAGGCAGGGACTGCGTAGCGTCCCGCCAATTTGCCCAAAAGCGGTACGGCTGAGCAGTTACCAAAGATTTAGAGAAGCGGCTCTATTAACTGACCTGATGCCGTTATTCTAAGGTGAAAACGATAAAACGTAGAGATACACAGTCCCTGGCGGCATACCACCAATCACGCCGCCGGTTGACTCATTGATGGGCAATATCCCGTCGGCGCATTCTGCCGGGTTGAGCGCCACTTCTGAGATAACAATATTTTGGGATTCGATGTTATTGGCGCGCGGGTCGGCTGGGGAACCGTCGGGGGCGGTGAGCGCGTAACGGGTGAGGGCGCGGCACTCGTTGAACGGAAGATTCAGGGTAACGGGAGTTGTCCCGTCGCCAAAATCCATTCCGTCATGCTCGCCATCCAGTTTGCGCGATAGCACGAAAACGGAGAGGGTGTCTTCACTCTGAATGGCGTAGGCAGAAATGAGCGGAATCTCTTCACCTTCGCGGGCGTAGGTCGGCACGCCCTCGAGGCTGGTTTGCAACATGACATCGCCAGAGGCATAGCGGTTACGCATCTCCAGCGCCAGCCAGCCCGGATGCGGTCTGAAACTGCCCGCTTCTGGCATGGTGTGCGAACTCCAAGCATCGCCGCCGCCCATTGCAAAATATTCCTGGTGGGCATAGCCGTTGAGACTGGAATACAACCAGGCATCCAGAGCGCTCACTCCCATGCCTAATGATTTCCCATACAATTCCGAAATCGCCACTTGCTCATCCGTGCCTTGCCCTGGCACATAATAGCCACTGGGACCGCCTTCATAGGCAATCGGGCGATAGTTGGCGCGATTTTCGGCTGCCAGTTGGTTGCGCACGGCAGCTATATTCTCAATCAGCGGGAACATCGTCAGGTACGCACCGACCAGGGTTTCCTGCATTCCATGGTCATCAAAGGTCTGGAATGGCTCCTCGCCGGTTTCCCATTTGGGTCCAACGTAATTGGCGTGTCCAAGATAGGCGGTTAACGTGGGGGCTTGTTGTGCAGCCAACTCGCCGTAAGAATCGCCCCACTCGTTCAGGGAAGCCTCGTAATTGGCGTTCAACGCAAATTTGATTTTGCTGCCGAGATGGTACTCACTCCACCAGGGTTGGGCGGCAACATATTGGACAAAGTAATGCTCTGCAAATAAACCGTATTCACGCCCACCTGAATGTATCCAGCCAGGGCGACCAAAACCATCCCAGCCAAAGCCACCTACGCCAGCGTGCCAGGTTTCGTTGCCAAATTCGAGCACAATTTCGCGGAATTCATCTGTCCAAGGCGTACCGCTGCCGCGCTGCTGAGAACGTAAATAAGCCCAGGGTTTGGTTTGTGGAGTGTCAACTGCCGGGTCGTAGGGCACACCGAGATATTCCACCAGTTGCAGCCATTCAATTTCGGTATATTCTTCCGAAAGCGTGATGTAGGGCACGGCGCGGTCTTGCGGATTGTCACCCGTTGCCAGAGTAAGGTTGAGCGCCTGCGGAACGGTAACGGTTTGCCCGTTTGCAGGCTGGATATTGTAGATAAAATCTAACCGGCTATTGGCGTAATTGGAAAGCAAATGCGCCATGTCAGAATGACCAACATAGGTGGTGGTATAAAATCGCAGAGCCGGTTTAATGCCGCTGGCAGGCAGCGCATTCATCACAGATTGAAAGGTGGTTTGATTGGGGGTAAACGGGCTAAATTGGTGCTCCGCATCGTAACGATAGACGATGAAATTATCGAGCCAGAGACGGCCCGGTCCTTCGATGACCTGAATCCCTACATCGGCGTGACCCTGGGCGGCGGATGGGTATGCGGGGGCGACAAAGTCGTAGGTGAATTTTTGCCATTGGTCGGTCACCTGCCAGGCGGCGCTTTGTGTCAGGCTTTCATAAGGACCGCCGGCATAAAAACGTACACTTGCGTTGGCAAGCCCCTCCTGCCGTAGCCAGACCTCGGCGCGGTAGGTTGCTCCAGGCGTGAGTTGACTGTACCATTGCCCTTCACCCTCATCGTGGCCATGGAAAAGATACTGCCCGGCACGCCCGCCAGCAGGGGAGAGAATAGTCAGTTGCAGGCAGGTTTCACCCGGTTCACTAAAGTCGTTGGGCAAACTAGCGGGGTGAGGCACAAGCGCAGCGCTCATTTCTTCGGGCTGGACACTCAAAATGTTCACGTTCTCAACAAACCACTCGTGTAAGCGCGTGTTAACTTGCGACTTCGGAAGCAGTTTTTTTTCAACGGTGATGATGGCATGGTCGCCGTAAGCCAGTCTGAGTGTTTCGTCTGAAAGATAAACACGATTCGCGCTGCCTTCAGAACCATCTGCAACCCAGCCGCCTGCCGGAACCTGGGTTTCGCCAAGGAATATCACATGGTCTGCGCCGCTGACATCTTCCAGCGCTGTCCCCCCGCCATAGGAGAGCGGCTGACCGCTGGCATCCACAATTCGGTACAGGCGCACGGTCGCGCCATCGCCAAACCCGGCTGCGTTTTGGTCAAACATGTGTATGCCGCCCAAACTCTGTTCCCACTCCATCCAACCGGAGCCAGTCTGTTCCACGCGCACCAGGTAACGAGCAATGGCTGGCTCCATGCCGCTGCCCCAAATCAGATTATTGGTGAGCAGATTAGTGCCGCCGGAAAGAAAGTCCAGGTTTATCCCTATCGGTTCGATATCATTAGCAACGATAGTATTACTGATGGTGATATTGACGGGAGCAAGCGACCCGCTGTTGTGTATGGCGGGTGTTGGTGTCGGTAGCGGCGAGCGCGTTGTGGGCGAGGCTACCGGGTTAAGGGTTAGGGCAACCGCAGGAGCAGCCGTGAGTTGTTCGGCTTGCTGGCATGACGAAAGCGGTAACATCACAAAGGAGACGAAGAGTATGGCAACGGACAGAGTCTTATAAATACGAAAATTTTGAAACATACCTATTCCTTTCTGTTTTCATGCCCCAATACCTAATATGCGAAATCTTACTTTAGCGCCTTTTTACAATCCTTAAGAGCCCAGACATAATGTGCAGCGGTATTAGACATCTGGCAACTACCTTGCCAATTCCTTTTTGTACAAGGTAAACGCCGCCCAAAATTCGGGAATGAGGAAGACGACAAGCCAGATTACACCTAACATGACAGGGTTATACCCGCCGATGTCGAATTTAAGGGTGGCAACTAAATCTAACAGTTCAACCACAAAGCGCAAGGTAAACATGGAAAGCAGAATTTTTGAATCTCGCGTAAAAAGCCCAAAGAGACAAAGCACAAAAATCCCCGCATTTCTCGCCGCGTAAAAGTAGGCAACGGGTTGAGCATTGGCAAAATCAATGCCGAGGTTGGTGAATATATACTGAGGGGCAAAATAACCCATGAGAGTGGTGCTCATGCTCAGCAGGGTTAGAAAACCGGCATACCAAATAATCCAACGCGGGGCAGGATTTTGAACGGTGAACATGGCTTACTCCTTTAGGCTTGGCGAATCTGAAATTGGATGTTTTCTGCTTCTTTGCGCGATGGAAAATCGCCGCAGCGGATTTTATATCTATCCAAAAAGTGAATTTCGAGGCTATAGGTATCTGGTCCGTTGTCCCAGTCATGTTCAAGGATTTCTGTTTTGGTTATATCGCCAAAAGAGTAGTGTTTTGTACGCAGGGCGCTGAAAGCGGTTTTGTATTTGTGGGCGATGGTCTGTTTTTTTAAGTCAAAGATGACGGTCTGGTCTAAACCCAGTAATGCCCCACCGATGAACCCAACACTGACAGAGATGGCTCCCAAAGATAGGATGATGAAAAACAGCATGAGAAGGGAGAACTCGCTCCAGCGGGGTTTGATAAGCAATTCATAAGGAGCCAGCCATGGAAACAAACCAAAGACAAAAAGAAACACCCGCATCCCTATGGGCATAGTCTCTGTAAATTCTATGTGCGTTTCGGTTTGAATCACGTTTTTCATGAACTGCTCCTTCTCGGTGGATTATACCGGTTAGAAGGACAGAGATGGTTAAGGGCTGTTTAATTCCGTCCATCCCAAAAATCATGGAATGGCGTATAAAAGAACCAATTGCCCCTTTGGGGCTGACTGTGTTTACAATCCCACTATTTACAGCAAGGAGAACATACCAGAAACATCCAATTTATGCCGCGACTATGCCACCCAGATTTTGAAAAGGAGATGAAATGACAATTAACCAAGCGTTTAACGCATCCATCCAATATTATGACGATTGGATGAAAAAAGCACTACCAAACTACAACGACCTTTTTGAT